>CACJRE010000005.1 GCA_902595745.1 uncultured Pelagibacteraceae bacterium | reverse complement strand
CACTTGGAACTATGGCTGAATACGTTTTTGATGAAAGTATGAAAGTTGTTGGTGCTGACAGAGGTAAAATGGATATCATACAAATGGACCCTGAAGAAGGAGCTGCTGCATTAGTAAGTGGTGATGTTGTTATGGCATGTTTATTTGGTGGTAATTCTATCAAGGCAGCAACTGCAGTTGGTTCTAGATTGTTAACTGTAGATGAAGCAAGAGCAGCTGGTATCTTAGGTATAGATATAACATCTGTTACAGATAAATTCATGAAAGAAAACCCTGGTATGTTAAGAACTTTTATTGAAGTAACGCATGAAGCTAATGCAAGATACAAAGCTGGTAAAGCTGACATGAATGCAATGGCTAAAGCTTCTGAGATGAAAGTTGGTGATATGAAAGACACTTTAAGTGGCTTTAAATTTCTAACACCAGAGGAAACTAAACAGTCTATGGAAAGTGGAAATCTTGATGCCTTCCTAAAAGGTATGGGAACTCCAGGAGGATCTGTAGATACAAGTTTCTTACCTTTATAATTTTAAAGGTTTAAAATTTATAAATAGGCGCTGATTATTAAAATTAGTGCCTATTTTTTTATAGAATTTTCAAATATAGAGCAATTATGAGTGATTTGGTTTCTCAAAATCTTAATATGATCTTTAAAACTCCAAAAGGAGAAACAGTTCATGCATTAAAGGATGTTAGCTTTACTTTAAAAAAAGGAGAATTACTAACAGTGCTTGGTCCATCAGGATGTGGAAAAACAACTCTGTTAAATATTACTGCAGGTTTTTTAAGACCAACCTCAGGAAAAATTTCTTTAAATAATAATGAGATTGATGGCCCAGGTGTTGAAAGAGGAATGGTGTTTCAACAAGGAGCGTTATTTGAATGGTTAACTGTAGCTGAAAATGTGAACTTTGGACTAAGAATGAAAAAAGAAGACACTGGAGTTACAGAAAAAAAAGTTGAAGAATGGTTAGACATTGTTGGGCTTAAAGGCTTTGGAAACACTCCTACATATCAATTATCCGGTGGTATGCAGCAAAGAGTAGCTCTAGCTAGATGTTTAATTAATGATCCTGATTTAATTTTAATGGATGAGCCTTTAGGTGCTTTAGATGCATTGACTAGAGAAAAGATGCAGTCTTTAGTTTTAAAAATTTGGAAGGAGACTGGAAAAACAATAATTTTAATTACTCACTCAGTTGAGGAAGCATTACTACTTGGTGAAAGATTATATGTAATGGCACCAAGACCAGGAAGAATACACAAAGAGTACAATCTGCCATTTGCAGAAATGGGCCTTACACAAGACTTGAGAGAAATAAAAAAAAATAAAGATTTTTCATCTACAAGAGAGGAAATTTTGTCCATGATTTGGAATATGGAAGAAGAAATAATGGGTAAAGATATTTAAATGTTAACTCAAATACTAACAATATTGATTATTGTATCCGTTATCGGATGCATCCTTTATGGAAGAAAATTAATTAGAACAGAAAAAGTAGATGCGGTATTTGGCAATCCAGAGAGAGCTAAAGGTGGAACTCATTGGGTAATCGTTGGAAGTAGCGCAATTTTAATGTTATGGCTTTATTATTCATGGGATATAGCAAAAGGCTTTTACCCAAAGTCAGCAAATGAACTGTGCCAAGTAGCTAAAATAAATGAGTCACTTTTAGGATTAAAATATCAGTTCCCAATTGAAGAGAGAGAATTCAAAAGTACTTCAATTATTAAAATTGAAAACAAAAATCTTCAAAAAATTGCAAGTGAAATTAACAGATCTTCTGATTTAGATAATCAACAAAAAACAATTCTTGTTAGCTATATAGACAGAACTTCCAAATTAATTCCATTTTTAACGAGTGAAGCATTAATGGAAACGGAAACCAAAATTAAAATTAAGGAGATGACTAATGAAATCAGGCTTCTAAGTTTAAATTTTCAAAAAGAAAATTATCCTTTTGAAACAGAGTCTGAAAAAAAAGAAAGACAAAAACTTATTTCAGAACAAGGTGGCTGGGGTATTACAACTATTAACTCTGGAACTGGATCTATAGAAAATACAATTGAAATTCCTACTGCACCACAAACTAAAAAAGGTTTAAAATTTCATGCTGCTGCTGAAGAACTAAGATTGATTAATGATAAATTTTTTAAGTTAAGAAATCACAATCCACAATTTAAAAATTCTATTAAACAATTAAAAAATGATATTAAAGCTTATAGAAAAAGTTTAGATGATAATCAGGAAATTGCGTCTGATTATGCAAAGAACATTGTCAAAATTGCAAGAAGAATAGAGTTTGCCAGCATCTATCCTCCTAATGCGTTGAATGAAATGCAAGCTTCAATAATTGAATTTGATAAGTTGCAAAATAAAGAACAAGGAGGATTGAGATTAATCGATATTCTTTTGTTTCCTGCTGGTACAATCGTTGCAAGCGGACCTACATGCTCAGAGCAAGGATCTGGAAGATGGTTACCAAAACCATCTGATACTTTTAATAAATTTATTTTGATGTCTAAACCTAGCGTTGGATATAAAAATATTCCTTTACTTTGGATTGAGATGGTTGATGTAAGTTCAATGATTGGTTTTATATTGCCTGATTGGATTGCTGATGTATTGCCTGGTGAGTATCCTGTTCATACAAAAGAGGGTATAGTTAAAGAAAACTTCAAAAGTAATGTCCTCAAAGTTGTTACTGGTGATTTTAAATTATTTAAAGTTCCAGTTCCTTACGGACATATTTGGGATTCATTTTTAAGGGTATTTCTAGGTTTAGTTTTTGGAATAATTATTGGAGTACCTCTAGGCTTATTTATGGGTCTAAACAGATTTGCAAAAGGTTTTTTTGATCCATTGATAGAATTATATAGACCTGTTCCGCCATTAGCATGGGCACCTTTAATTATCTCGGTTCTTGGAATTGATAATACAGGTAAAGTATTTTTACTATTTATGGTCTCTTTATCGATTATGATTATATCGGCAAGAGCGGGTGCATCAGGAACGCAACTTTCAAAAATACATGCAGCTCACTCTTTAGGAGCATCAAAGAAACAAATTTTAAGATATGTAATTTTTCCTAATTCTTTACCAGAAATACTAACTGGAATTAGGGTGGCTGTTGGAATGTGTTGGGGTACATTGGTTGCAGCAGAATTTTTAGCAGGAACTACTGGAATAGGTTTTGTTGAAAACGTCGCTAAAAAGTACTTCCAATATGAGGTTATTTGGATCACCATTTTTATAATGGGAATGCTTGGTTTGTTATTTGATATTACTTTAAGAAAACTTATAGACAAATATATTCCGTGGCGTGGTAAAGGGTAAACGTGAAAACTACCTTACTTAAAAAAGAAATCATTAAAATTTTTCAAAAATATGGTCTTAGTAAAGATCATGCGTCCATTTCAGCCAATGCTTTAATTAATGCTGAACTTGTAGGTGCTTATGGACATGGTTTATCAAGACTTAAAATGTACTGTGATAGAATTTCTAAAAAAGTAATTAACCCAAAGCCTAAGATTAAGACTAAAAAAATTTCTCATTCAATTTCTCATATAGATGCAAATAACAGTATTGGTTTTGTAGCAGCAGATCATGGAATTAAAACTGCAATTAAACATGCGCAAAAAACAGGAATAGGAATGGTCGCTGTTAAAAATAGTGGTCACTATGGTTTGTCTGGTTACTATGCCGAACAAGCGGTTAAAAAAAATTTAATTGCTATGATTTACACTAATGCACCTCCAGCTGTTGCTCCTCATGGTGCATTAAAATCTTTATTTGGAACAAATCCAATTTGTTTTGGAACTCCTACTGGATCAAAAATTCCATTTATTTTAGATACATCAATTTCAATGATTAACAGAGGTAAAATTAGAGTTGCTGCAAGAAATAATCAAACAATCCCTGGGGGAGTTGCATTAGATAAACTTGGAAAGCCAACTACAAATGCCAAAAAAGCTCTAGAAGGTGTTCAACTTCCAATTGCAGGATTTAGAGGCTCAGGTCTTGCTTGGATGGTTGACATTTTAAGTGGAGTTTTAACAGGTGGCAATCACGCCGGACGTGTAAAAGATCCATTTGATGACTTTTCAGGACCTCAAAATATTGGACATTTATTCATTACATTTAAACCAAACTTATTTCAAAAAAATTATAATCAAAGAATTAAAGATAATATTAAAACAATTAAAAAACTTCCAAAAATTAAAGGGATAAAAGAAATAATGTATCCAGGACAAAATAAATTTAATCGATATAAACAAAATATGAAAAAAGAAATTTCAATTTCGAATATTATTAAGAATGATTTAAAATTACTAAGTTCTTAACCTGCTATAAAGCCAATAATTCCAACTGAGAAAAAAATTGTAAATATTATTGCTCTATTTTTTATTTTGTCTTTTTTTTGTATATTATAAAGTCTTTGGTTAAGTGCATTTACACATGTTCTTTTAGTTTTGTTAACTAAATTTTTTTTAATTACAAAACTAGATACGTTCACAAGATTAGATTTATTAAGTGTCTCAGATTTATTATCTAATTTTGGTTCTTGATTTAGAACACCTTCATTAATTATTGGGGTCTCAATATTTCTAGTATCAGGTGTTCTAATTATATCTTCATTACTCATTTGCGTTAATAAACCACATAAAATAAAGACCTGTGCAATGAAGATGCTCAAAATGGGTTGACTTTAAAATTTAATTGGTCAAATTGGGTTTTTTTATTATTTATGAACGCTCTACCAAGTATCTCTGCACAGATTGATGAAAAAATTATATTTAAAACATTGCGAAAGAATTACACTTATTTAGCTCCTTCTTTTATCTCATTGATCAGCAATTGGCTGGTAAATTCATACAAAAATTATAATGACATCGATAAGTATACAATAATTATTTATCTAGTTAGCAAGGATCTTTTCTTTTATAGAAAAAATGGGATCAATATCGATTACAATGCTTTCTATAAAGAAAGAACTTTAGAGATAGAAAAAATTAATATATCTGACATTTCTAAAGATTTAGAAATACCTAAAGAGAGTGTGAGACGCAAAGTAGCAGAATTAGAAAAAATAGGAGTTATTAAAAAATTAGGAAAAAAAATGTTTTTAAATAGATCAGCTTTCCATGCTGTTCAAGCCAAAACTACTTTATCAGATCTTTGTGCTCTACTATATGAGTTTAATAAAATATTAAAAAAAGATAAATTAACTAATAATATTTTTACCGTAAATCAAATCAACAAATCAATTAAAGATAATTTTACTTTTTGTTGGCATCATTTTTATAAATTTATTTTTATTTATCTAAAAAGATGGAAAAAAGAGCTTAAAGATTTAGAAACTTTCTGTATTGGTATGGTGTTAGTAGTGAGTGCAGCTCACAATAAAGATTTTAAAACTTCTAAATCAACCATCAAATCATGGAGAGAAGAAATTATGGGATCTGACACCAGAGGTGTTAACGCAATGTCGATTTCTGAAATAACTGGAATCCCCAGACCAACCGTTGTAAGAAAACTTAAATGGTTAATAGAAAAAAAAATTTTAAAGATTAATGAAAAAAAATTAATTTCTTTAAATATTAAAGATAGTGCGTTTAAAAGAAGTGCTCAAATACAAGAAAAAAATATGTTAAGTTTGAGTTATTTAATCCATAGATTGTTTAATCAAATAAAAGTTATTAATTCTTAATTTGATTTTCTTAACAAAGCTATAAATAAGAAACCAGTTATATATTGAATTAAAGCATATGATGCTGTAGGCACAACAAATGCTACATCATCAAAAATTAACGTTGCTACAAAAACAGCTACTGTTCCATTTTGTAAACCGCCCTCGATTGCAATACATTTTTGTTGAGAAATTCCAGAAGCATATTTTTTAGCTATTAAAAACGCTAAAGTCATCATAACTATATTTAGTATCAAGACTGCAAGACCAGATTGAAGGATATAATCTAAAATATTATTTCTTTCTTCAATATAAATCGCAGCAAACACGATGATAAACAAAATGCCAGATAATTTATCAATTAAGTTAACTTTAGATAAAATAAAATTTGTAAACAATTTCCTAATGATCATTCCAAACAAAACTGGAACTGTTACTACTAATGCCATTTTTAAGGCAACATTAGCAATTGAAATATCAGATGAAATAGAAACCCCAATTATATTTGCCGAATTAATTACCACAAATGGAACTGTTAATATGCTAACCAAACTTGTAACTGCTGTAAGAGTTACAGATAAAGCGACATCCCCATTTGCAAATTTAGTCAAAATATTTGAGGTTACACCACCAGGTGCTGCAGCAATAATCATTAACCCAACAGCAATTGTGGTAGGTAAATTAAGTAAAAAAACTAGTCCCAAAGCCACTATTGGCAGTAAAATTAGCTGAGAAAAAAATCCAACAAAAAAATCTTTTGGGTTTTTTATAACCCTCGAAAAGTCAGTTGTTGTAAGTCCAAGACCCAATCCAAACATGATTAAGGCTAAAGCAAATGGGGCTATTGTTGTGACGATTTCCATTAATTATGAACGTTATCTATGTTACTTTATAACTGAGTCTCTAATTATCTTTAAAGAATTTTTTAATATCTTCAATTAAATACTTTGGTTTTTCTAGCGCAGGGAAATAAGAGTTTTATTCGTTTTTATTCATCTAAAATTAAATTTTTTAAAAAAAATTTCTGATAATAATTTAAATGATTATTTATGTAGAAATTTTTTAAAGTAAGGTCAAACTGGAATTTAAATATAATGTGTGTCAAACAAAGTAATTATATTTTAATTAGTTTAAATATTTTAAAAACTTTAACTTATATACCTACTAATTAACGAATAATTATGATTTTTTTAAACCTGTAATTGTATCTAATTTTATAACTTTTAAATAATTAGTGACAAGCATTAGAGTTTCATAATAACATTTTAAAATAAATATTAACATTAGAGAGGAAATAATGAAAAATACGATGAAACTAGCTTCCATTGCTTTAGTTCTTTTATTTACATTGTTCGGATTAACAAACAAAGCTTCTGCTGCGAAACTGACTTTATATTGCAGTGTAGAAATAGATGTTTGTGAAATGCTTGAACAAGCTTATGAAAAAGCAACTGGAACAAAAGTTGCTATGACTAGAGCAAGTAGTGGTGAAACTTTCGCAAAAATTAAAGCAGAGTCGTCAAATCCAAAAGGAGATGTTTGGTTTGGTGGCACAGGTGATCCACATTTAACAGCTGCGCAAGAAAATTTGACTGCAGAGTATAAATCAAAACATTTTAATGATTTATTGCCTGCAGCACAAAACCAAGCTAAAAATGCTAATTATAAATCAGTTGGAATTTATGTTGGTGCGCTAGGTTTTGGATACAACAAAGATCTCTTAGCAAAAAAAGGTTTGCCGGCTCCAAAATCTTGGATGGATTTGACTAAACCTATTTATAAAGGTGAAATCCAAATAGCTAATCCAAACTCATCTGGAACTGCTTATACAACTTTAGCAACTATTATTCAGATTTTTGGTGAAGAAAAAGGTTGGGATTATATGAAAGCTCTTCATATGAATATCAATACTTATACTAAATCTGGTTCTGCTCCAATTAAAGCAACTGGTAGAGGTGAAAACTTAATTGGGATTTGTTTCCAGCATGATGGTGTGAAGCAAACTAAAAAAGGTTTACCTGTTGTAACCGTTTCTCCAGAGGAAGGAACTGGTTATGAAGTTGGATCTATGAGTATTATTGCAGGTGCAAGAAATATGAAGGAAGCTAAAAAGTTTTATGACTGGGCTTTAAGTCCTGCCATACAAACTATGGTTTTCACTTCAGGAAAATCTTTACAAGTGCCATCCAATACTAAGGCAAAAGCTGATCCTGATGCTCCAGACTTATCAACTATAAACTTAATCGATTACAATTTTAAAGTTTATGGAGACAAGACTAAAAGAGCAGGTCTGTTATCCAAATGGGATAACGATGTATCTGTAATTCCTAGATAATACTTAGGAATTAATGAGAGGGCTCGTTATCTGTTGGATGCTCATAGGAGGATTGGGTTTCCTAATCTTTCCCTGGTATGTAACAGGTGACGGGTTTTTCTCTGTTAACTGGATTAAAGAATATTCTTTAGAGAATTACGGTTCTGCCCTTCCCCAAGTATTTGTAAACAGCAAATATTGGTTATTACCTTTAGTAATTCCTTTGTTTTTTCCTTTAACAGCCTTTAAATTAAATCAAAACAATCCTCTTTATTCCAAAATTTTTTTATATTCAGGATTAATAGGTTTTTTTTATTTTTTTCTCCAAGGGTTTTCTATCGGGATAAAAGGCTGGAACTTTGAGGTTTTTCAATCAATTTTTGGTGATGTTGAAAATCAATTTGGAGTTGGATCTGGAGCAGTTTTAACTTGTTGTACTTTTATATTTTATATTACTCACGGGCTATCCTCACGTGGATGGCTTAATGGCGATAATTTTATTGTTGGAAGTATTGGAAGTATTATTATTTTGGTATCAACTTTTGTTTTTTTTCCAATTTTTAGAATGTTTACAGTTGCCTTTAAAGGAACTGAAGGCGGATATGAGATAAGTAATTTTTCAGACAAAATATTTAATAAAGGAATTTGGGGATTAGATTGTCTTTATAGTGATTATGCTTGTGGAGTTTTTTGGAACACAATTACCATGGGGACACTAACAGCATTTTCATCAACAGTTTTAGGTTTAGCTTTTGCATTATTAGTTGCAAGAACTAGTTTTAAATTTAAAAAAATAATAAAAGTACTATCTGTTTTACCAATAATCACTCCACCATTTGTAATCGGTTTAGCGATAATAATTTTGTTTGGAAGAACTGGTGTAGTAAGTAGTTTTCTTGAATGGGGTTTTGATATTGAGCCTTCTAGATGGATTTATGGATTACCAGGAATATGGTTTGCACAAACGCTTGCTTTCACCCCTATTGCATTCTTAGTTTTAATTGGAGTTGTTGAAAGTGTAAGTCCTTCAATGGAAGAAGCCTCACAAACATTAAGAGCGTCTAGATGGCAAGTTTTTAAAACTGTTACTTTGCCATTAATGAGGCCTGGAATTGCTAATGCATTTTTACTTGGCTTTATTGAAAGTTTAGCAGACTTTGGTAACCCGTTGGTACTTGGTGCTGAATATGATGTATTATCTACAGAAATATTTTTTGCAATTGTTGGTGCACAATATGATGAAACCAAAGCTGCAATACTTGCTATGATTTTATTATCTGTCGTTCTAGTAGTATTTTATCTTCAAAATCAATGGTTAGGAAAAAAATCATATATTTCAATTTCGGGTAAAGGTGATAGCGGAGTTCATCCTGAACTTCCTAAAAAAGCTAAATGGATGATTTATTCAACTGTACTTCCATGGGCATCAATTACTTTTATAATTTATGTAATGATTATGTTTGGAGGGTTTGTTGAGATGTGGGGTGTTGATCATAGCTTTACCTTAAAACATTATATTGAAGCTTTTAGTATTGATTGGGTTAAAGAAAGAGGATTGTTGTGGACAGGTACAGCATGGAATTCATTTAACACAACATTTACGATAGCAATAATTTCAGCTTTTCCAACGGCTGCTATAGGGATTTTAACTGCTTACTTGCTAACAAGACATAAATTTAAAGGAAAAAATGCTTTTGAATTTGGCACAATGTTAAGTTTTGCAATCCCGGGGAGTGTTATAGGGGTAAGCTACGTATTTGCATTTAATGTCCCTCCTCTTGAACTAACAGGAACAGGAATAATTCTTGTAATTGCTTTTGTGTTCAGAAATATGCCTGTTGGAGTAAGGGCTGGAATAGCTGCAATGAACCAACTTGATCCTCATTTAGATGAAGCATCTTCAACTTTAAATGCTTCAAGCTCACAAACATTTAGAAATATAATTCTTCCATTGCTAAAGCCCGCAATTACAGCATCATTAGTTTTTAGTTTTGTAAGAGCTATGACAGCGATTAGTGCTGTTATTTTCCTAGTCAGCGCAAATTATGACTTAGCTGTTTCATACATTTTAGGAAGATTAGAAAATAATGACTATGGTTTGGCAATTGTATATTCATCAGCATTAATTGTAGTTATGCTGTTTACAATTATGTTAATGCAATTAATAATAGGTAAACGTAAATTAGGTAGAAGAGATCAATCTACCGGGATCTTGCAAGGAAACTTAGGATAATGAAAAAAGCTGAAGTTAAATTTGAAAATATTACAAAAAAATTTAATGAAACAACTGCAGTTGATAATGTAAGTTGTAATTTTGAAGCCGGAACTTTAACAACTTTACTTGGTCCATCTGGTTGTGGAAAAACTACGTCATTAAGAATAATTGCAGGACTCGAAAGAGCCACTAGTGGAAAAATTTTAGTTGATAATGAAGATGTTACTTTACTGCCAGCAACCGACAGAGATGTTTCAATGGTGTTTCAATCTTATGCGCTATTCCCACATATGAGTGTAATTGAAAATGTTTCCTATGGACTAAAAATGATCAATGTAAATAAAGAAGAATATACTGAGAAAGCTTTAGAGACATTAAAATTAGTAAATTTAGAAGGATATGAAAATAGAATGCCTTCTGAGTTATCTGGAGGACAGCAGCAAAGGGTTGCTGTTGCAAGAGCTATTGTTCTAAAACCAAAAGTACTATTATTCGATGAACCTTTGTCTAACTTAGATGCAAAACTCAGAAGACAAGTAAGAGAAGATATTAGAGAAATACAACAAAAACTTGGTGTAACTACTATTTATGTTACTCACGACCAAGAAGAAGCTTTGGCTATATCTGATAAAGTCATTGTAATGAATAACGCAGTGATTGCTCAACAAGGAAATCCAAAAGATCTATATAACTTTCCAAAAAATAAATTTGTTGCGAATTTTATCGGTGATGCAAATGTTGTTAAAGCTGAAATAGTTAATAAAGAGTCAAAATCATACATCTTAAAAATAGCTGAAATGAAAATTAAAGTTCAAACTGATAAAGATTTTAGCAACACTGTTTCTGTCGCTTTAAGACCTGAAAAAATTTCAATTGATAAAACTAAAACTGATAATTGTATACATGCAAAAGTAAATAATGCCTCATTTGTGGGAAGTAGTTATCAATATATCTTAAACTCTAACGCAGGAAAAATATACGTTGTTTCAGGAGAAACTAATAATATTTTTAATGTTGGCGAGGAAGTATTTTTATCAATAAGTGAAAAAGATATTAAAATTCTCAATGATTAGATTGACCTCCACTTTCATCATAAGGATTGAACCTTAAGCTTCTTAAAAATTTTCTTATATCATCAACTAATAAATCTGGTTTTTCTAAAGCTGCAAAGTGCCCTCCTCCTGGCATTTCGCTCCATTGTTTAATATTAAATATTCTCTCTACATAAGATCTAGGAGGCCACTCAGACATTTCTGCAGGAAAAATCGCAGCAGCTGTTGGTACAGTTATCTTTTTAAAATCTTTTGGAAAAAACCTTCCGCCTTCTTCTCTTCTTCCAAAATAAATCCAACTAGATGAGTTAAATGACTTGGTTAAAATGTATACCATTATATTAGCAATCAGCGTGTCTTTTGAATAAACACTTTCAAGATTATTATTTTTAAGGTCTGACCAAAAATACATTTTTTCTAAAATCCAAGCAGCAATACCTACAGGACTGTCCATCATCCCATAACTTAAAGACTGAGGTTTTGTTGCTTGTTGAGTTCTATATCCATCTTGCATAATTTGATCTTTATCAAATCTTTTTTGCCAATTTTTCTCATCATCAGATTGAGGCCCGTCAGGATGACGCATTGTAAGACAATTTATATGCAATGCTTTACAAAATTTAGAATGATCATATCCTATCCAATTAGCTATAGTGGCTCCCCAATCACCACCTTGTGCCATATAATTTTTATAGCCAAGATTTTTTATCATTAGCTTATTAAGTATTTCAGCCATTTTTCTTGGACCAATTGGTTTGTCTGGTTTTCCTGAAAAACCAAAACCAGGTAATGAAGGTACAATAACATCAAAAGAATTATTTTTATTTACTCCGGAAATTTCAGGACTCGCAAGTTTTTCTATAATATCTAAAAACTCAATAACAGAACCTGGCCATCCATGCATTAGTAATAAGGGTGTAGAGCTAGGATTGCTTCCCTTTTTTTTAATGAAATGAATATCTGTGCCCTCAACATTTGTAATAAAATTTTCAAAATTATTAATTTGTTTTTCATGTTTGTACCAATCAAATTCACTAACCCAATAGTCACACAATTCTTTTAGATATTTTTTATTAGTTCCATGTTCCCACCCATCTAAATCAGGCATCGAACTCCAAGGATAGTCCTTAATTTTTTGGTAAACCAAAGATATTTCTTTTTCGGTAAAATTAACCTTAAAATCTCTCATCATTTAGTCAGAATTGATATCTATATATAAATTACACTATATACATTTTGCAAATTAATTATAATTATACTTTATGCTTTCAAATAAAGAAATAGTTTGTCCTAATAACCTTTTAGATGAGGCTCATAAAAAAAAAGGTGTAAAAGTTGCAGTTGTAAATGCAGGTAAACCCTTGCCTATGCTTTCTGTGCAAGATGCAGTTAATGAAAATTTGATTGAACCTATTTTTATTGGTGATGAAAAAGAAATTCTAAAATGTGCAGATGATTTAAAATGGGATATTTCAAATTACCAGATTATTAATGAGCCTATTGAGAATAATACAGCTAAAATTGCTGCTAAACTTGCTAGCGAAAATAAAATTAAGATAATTGTTAAAGGTCATATTCATACCGATGTTCTTATGAAGGAAGTTTTAAAAAGAGAATATAATTTATTAGGTAAAACTCGGTTAAGTCATATCTGGCATATGACAGTTGAAAAAGATGACAAACCTTTAATTATAACTGATGGAGCTTTGAATGTTTTACCCAATGTAAAAACTAAAATGCATATTCTTAAAAATGTAATTAATTTTTCTAATAGAATTGGAATTTCAAAACCAAAAATTGCTGTTTTATCTGCTACAGAGGAGGTTTTAGAAAGTGTTCCAAGCTCTTTGGACGCTGCAGAATTAACAAAACTAGCAAAAGAAGAAAATCTTAACGCAGATGTTTTTGGACCTCTTGCATTTGATAACAGTATTTCAAAAAAATCAGCTGGGATAAAAGGTATAAAAAATTCAGTAGCCGGAGAAGCCGATGTATTGTTAGTACCAAGTGTTGAGACTGGAAATGGATTAGTCAAAATGATGATTTATTTTATGGGAGCGTGTGCTGCAGGAGTTGTAGTTGGTGGAAAAGTTCCGGTTGTCATTACCAGTAGATCAGATGAAGCCCAAGCAAGATTAGCATCCATTGCAGCAGCAGTAGTTGCTTTAGATTAATTCTAAATTAAATTTATGAAACCATTTGATTATATAAGTTTATATTTATTAGTAATCATTTTGTGTTTAGCTAGTGTAAATATTGCGTATAGATATTATTTTTAAATCATTGAATAAAATTCATTTATACTCTATTAAGATTGTCAAAATAAAGGAAACAATCAATGGCAATACAATACTTAAAAAAATCACCTAAAACATCATCAACAGACGACACAAAGACTACTGGTATAGTTCAAGATCTTCTAAAAGATATTGAAACAACAAAAGAACAAGGTTGCATCGATTTAACTAAAAAATTTGATAAGTATGATGGTGATATTATTGTATCTAAAGAAAGAATTGAAGAAATTAAAAAAACACTTGATCAAAAAACAAAAGATGATGTTCAATTTTCATACGATAGAGTTAGAAAATTTGCTGAAGCACAATTAAAAAACTATGGTCAAGATTTTGAAGTTGAACTATCAGAAGGTTTGTTTGCAGGACAAAAATTAGTTCCGGTCAATACTGCTGGATGCTATGTACCTGGTGGAAGATATGCTCATATTGCATCAGCAGTAATGAGTGTGACAACAGCAAAAGTTGCAGGTGTTAAAAATGTAATTGCTTGTAGTCCTCCAAAAGAAGGTGTTGGTGCTCATCCAACTATTGTATACACTGCTGATTTATGTGGTGCCGATGTGATATTAAATTTAGGAGGTGTTCCAGCAATTGCAGCAATGACAAATGGTTTATTTAATAACCCACCAGCTGACATTATAGTTGGCCCAGGTAATCAATTTGTTGCAGAAGCAAAAAGAATTTTATTTGGAAAAGTTGGAATAGATTTGTTTGCCGGTCCTACAGAAATTGGGATTATTGCAGATGCTAAGGCTGATCCTGAAATAGTAGCAGTTGACCTAGTTGGTCAAGCTGAACATGGTTATAACTCACCTTGTTGGTTATACACTACCAGCAAAGATCTTGCTGAAAAAGTAATGAAAAGAGTACCAGAATTGATTGCTGAACTTCCAGAAGTTCCAAGAACAAATGCTGAAGCAGCTTGGAGAGATTATGGTGAGGTAGTTCTTTGTGATACTGATGAGGAAATGGTTAAAATTAGTGACGAGTACGCTCCAGAGCACTTAGAAGTTCAAACTGAAAACCTACAATGGTTTCATGATAGATTAACTAATTATGGCTCCTTATTTGTAGGTGAAGAAACAACGGTTGCTTATGGTGACAAGTGTTCTGGAACAAATCACATTTTGCCTACTAAAGGTGCAGGAAGGTACACTGGTGGTTTATTTGTTGGTAAATTTGTTAAAACTCTAAGTTTCCAAAGAATGACCAAAGAGTCTACAGAATTAGTTGGAGCTGCAGCTGCTAGAATTTCTAGATACGAAGGTATGGAAGCACATGCAAGAACGGGTGATGTAAGACTTAAAAAATACGGATACTCTAATTAATAATTTCCAAAAATACTAAGAAAATTAAAAAACTCATAAATATAATTATAAATATATTAATTATATTCCATATTATTTTGCTTTCTGCATATTTTGATAACAACTTAGAAAGATAACCTAATAAAAAGAAAAAAAGGAATGACGCTATTGAAGCGCCAATTCCAAATATAATTTTTTCATTTAATAGAAAGTTTTTTGAAAAGTTTCCAAGTATAAATACTGTGTCTGAATAAACATGGGGGTTTAAGTACGTAAATCCAAGAGTTTTTAAAAAAATATCATATTTAGAAATTTTACTTTGATTATTTTGTAAACTGACATTTGTATTAAAAATTTTTATTTTTGAATAAATAAAGTGAATTAAAAATCCAATTAGCAAAATATTAAAAATTAATTCTATAGTTGAATTAAAATATTGGACAAAATAATGAAATAAAAAAATTCCTACAAAAATTAAAATCAAATCAGATAATGAACAAATCAAACAAACTAAAAATATATGCTGTTTTTTTAAACCTTGCTCTATTACAAATATGTTTTGAGCGCCTATAGCTAAAATTAAACTTAAGCCAGTGAAAAAACCGAGTAAAAGAAAATCCATTAGAGTTTATTAAACTCTTTTTTTACCTTGAACAACCCTATCAAGAATTAATGCTACAAATAATATCGCAACACCTGCAAGAATACCTTGACCAACGTTTGCATATTGTAAAGCTTCAAGCACATCTTGTCCTAATCCTTTTGCACCAATTAAAGATGCAACAACAACCATAGCTAAACTTAACATTACTGTTTGATTAACACCTGCCAATATTGATGGGGTAGCTAAAGGTAAATCAACTTTTCTGAGTAAATACCATTTACTGGCACCATAAGCGATTGCAGCTTCTCTAATAGTTTCAGGTACTCCTCTTAATCCTAGCACAGTTAATCTAACAACTGGTGTACCACCAAAGATCATGGTGATTATTACAGCTGCAACTTTTCCAGTTCCAAAGAAAGCAATTACTGGTATCATAAAAACAAAAGCTGGCATAGTTTGCATAAAATCCATTATAGGTCTTATCATTGAATAAAATCTTTGACGTCTTGCACAAAAAATTCCAAGAGGTATTCCAATTGCGATACTTAAAATTGCTGCTGTTCCAAGTAAAGCAAGAGTTGTCATTGCTTTAACCCAAAAACCTAAAAAGCCCATATAACTTAAAAAACCTGCAGAATAAATCGCAGCTCTAGGACCTGCTGAAAGTCCAGTGAGTGTTACAATAGTTGTAATTATTACAATCCATGGAGTTTTTACAAATAACAGTTCTAAGAAATCTAAAACTGATCTAATTCCAATTGTGATCGCAGTAAATAAAGCATCACCTTTTAAAACTGCATAATTAAATATTGTTTCAACCCATGCAATTGAAGTTAATCTAATATCAGGATGAGTGGGAAATTCATTCATCACATTAATTAAACCTGGGAAACTATAATGGACCACTGAAAAGAACATTATTACCAAGCTAAATACAACACTTAAAATATAGTTTTTAATTTGCATACCTGGACTTATTGTTTTATCAGAAAGCCATTCAGAATATCTCTTCTCTAATTTTGAATTTGCAAGAACACCCTGAATGATCTTAATTACAATTAATAAAGTAATTCCAAATATTGCTATCCAAATAGCTGAAGCTTCAATTCTATTAACCTCATCGATATATCCTTGCATAGCATCCTCTAAAGACTTTATATTTCGTTTGTAAACCTCAACTTTGTCTGGATTATTTGTAATTGCGGCCTCCAGTTGTTTGTTTCTAAAAGCAATAGTTGATTGAACTTGTTCAATTTTTTCTATAGCATCTTTTGTAATATTTCCAAATAAACCTCTAATAATCTGAACTACTGAGAAAGTTTCAATGATTAAAAAAGTCAAAGCCCAATTCCAAATATTTCTCATTCCAAACCAAATTGGACCTAAAATTGCAGCGTATATATTAAATGAGAATGAAAAAGATGGTTTACTTCCTATTTTTTGAAACTGATTGATGTAATAATTTGGGTTCGTTTTAACAAAATCAGTTATTAATTCTGATCTAGTTGGGTTATTAATCTCTTTACTCACCTTCACCTCCTTCGATGACTGCTTTTAAAAGATCTGCTTGAGAAATAACACCAACTACTTGATTTTGTGAATTATGAACTATGACTGGTTTATCTCTTGAAGCAGAAGTTTCAATTAACTTACTTAATAAATCACTTTCGTTTACAATTTCTAAATCATTAGACAATTTTCCATTTTCGTTTTCAAATTCTTGAACTGATTTCATAATTGATTTTGCTTGAACTACTTTTAATCTAGAAATACCTTTTACAAAATCAGCAACATAATCATCAGCTGGGCTCACTACAATTTCCTCAGGTGTTCCAACTTGAATTACTTTACCATCTCTCATTATTGCAATTCTGTGACCAACTCTTACTGCTTCATCTAAATCGTGAGTGATAAAAACTGTAGTTTTTTTCATTTGCTTTGAAAGTTTAATGAATTCAGATTGAAGCTGTCTTCTAATCAATGGATCTAATGCACTAAAAGGTTCATCCATTAACAAAAAGTCTGGGTCTGCCGCCAAAGCTCTTGCAAGACCCACTCTTTGCTGCATACCTCCAGATAACTCATGAGCGAATTTGTTTCCCCATCCTTGTAATTCTACAATTTCTAAAATTTTATTGGCTGAATCTAATCTATCATTTTTACTTATACCTCTTATTTCGAGTGGCATTGCAATATTATCAACTACTGATCTATGAGGCATCAAAGCAAAATTTTGAAAAACCATTCCAATTTTTTTATTTCTTAATTCTTGCAATTTATCTCTATCGAGTGTCATTACATCTTGACCGTTAATTAAAATTTTTCCTGATGTTGGTTCTAACAATCTGTTAATGTGTCTTACCAATGTAGATTTACCACTACCTGATAAGCCCATGACACAAAATATTTCACCTTGTTTTACGTTAAAAGAAACATCAGATACTCCGATAACTGAATTATATCTTTCAAGTGCTTCATTTTTTGAAATTTTTTTATTTTGGATTGCATCTAGTGCTTCTTTTGAAGTGTTACCAAACACTTTCCAGACATTTTCAATTCTTATTGCTGATCCAGATGAGTCCATTTTGCTTTTTTTTACTTAAGGAAATTACACCCGACAATATAATATTGCCGGATGTAAAATATTTATTCTATTTTGATTAAAGACCTAACCAACCATCAACTGTTGATTTATTAGCCTTCATCCAAGCTCTTGCTACATCAGCTGGTTGTTTTTTCTCAACTGAAATTGCATAAGCCATTGATGATACATCGTCTGCTGTTAGCTGGAAGTTCTTAAAGAATTCAACAATAGCTGGCGATTTACTTTCTAAAGAAGTTCCCCAACCAATTTGAATTTTTTTAAGAGCATCTTTTGATGCAACATAAGATTTTTTGTACCAGTCTGCATCTTCCTTAGGCTGAACCATTTTGTATTTAGCTGGATCAAATTTTGGTTCTTCCAACATAACTACATCAGCCATTCCCCAGATTGCATGTGGTTTGTAGCAATAAAAAGCATAACCTTCATCTTTTTTTATAGAGTCAAGTACTCTTGCATTCTTAACTGCCTCAGCTGCTCTAATAGGTTCAATGCCTGCATCATATAAACCATAATCTCTTAACTTAACTTGGTTAACATTTGCTGACGCCCAACCATCTGCACCAATCCAAAACTCACCTTTACCATTGCCATCACTATCCATAGCTTTCACAACTTCTGGTCTTCCTAGATCTTCTATTGCAGTAATATTAAATTTTTTAGCAAATTTTTGTGAAACACAATAACCTTGGTTTCCCTCATATGATTTACTACTTAATTTTAATGTTCCTTTTGGAACTAAGTCATTAGTATATGCTTGTTGGTTTGGTAACCAGATATCAGGGTGAACTTCTATTTCACCTTTACTTCTGTCAATTGCACCATAGATTGCAGTATTATTTCCTGGAACTAATTCTGCTTCTCCACCCATTTTATCATTTACAACTGCAGCTAATAAATTTGCAATTGCTGTAGCACCTGTCCAACCTGGATCTCCAATTTTAACTTTTTCTGCAAAAGAAGAAAAAGTTGCAAATATAGAAATCAACGCTGCTACAAGTGTAGTTTTAATTGTTCTCATTATCTCTCTCCTATTAATTTAAAAAATTAAGTCTAACGCGAATGAATTCAGAGAGTCAAAGGAAATTAGTTATATAAAATAGATATAATATCAAAGATTTTACTTCAAAAATTCAAGTACTGTTTTGTTAAACTTGTCAGAATTTTCTAGATGTATATTATGTGAGCATCCTTCAAATATAATTAAGCTACTATCTCTTATATTTTCATTAAGTGTATCCACTTGATTTCTATTATATGCTCTATCTTTGTTGCCCCATATAATTAAAGTTTTATTTTTGATATTTTTAAGATTTTCTAATCCATCCCAATTTTTCATGGCTACTAAAGCAGAGTCTGCAGCTTCTAGTGTTGCAAGTTTTCCAGCTTTTGAACATAAATCAAAGTGTTTAGCTTTATCTTCATTTACAAACCAAGTTTTTGCTATTCTATTTGAGGTGCGTATAAGTCCCTCTACTTTTAGTCTTTCTCTTGATTGATCAATTGTTTCAAATCTTTCAGGCATATTTCCTCTAGGCCCAGTCCCATAACAAATTAACTTTTCAACTTTATCATCTGCAAGTTTAGTCATTTCTTGTACAATCATTCCACCCATTGAGTGTCCTAATAAATGAAATTTATTAATACCCATATGATCAATTAGTTCTAAAATAGATTTTGCCATTGAATTAATGCTATTACACGGCATAACTTTATTGCTATATCCAAAACCAGGAAGATCTGGTGTGATAACTCTATAATATTTTTTTAATTCCTCTATTTGAGGTTCCCACATAATTGATGAACCTAAGAAACCATGAACCATTACTAATGGAAATTCATTGCCAACATCATTTACAAATAAATTTTTCATTAAATATTTAAAGTAACTGCCTCAAATGAACTAGGTTTTTTTTACAAAGCTAATTGCAGCACCAACGGTTGTCAAAAATCCAGCTAAAGGTAAAATTGCAACTGCGTATTTTTTTGGCATATAATTTTCTTTAAATTCAATGCCTTGGAAACTTATTTCAAAATACCACATTTCCCAATATTTTCCACGCATACCCTCTACAAGTTCAACTCCATAAATCATCAAGACTATGCCAATTATCATAATCATAATTTTCCAGAACTGTCTTATATATAGAGATATTCTGTTTGGTAATTTTTCATAAATTAAATTTAAAGCTATGTGTTCATTATCTCTAGCTGTCAGAGAAAGTGCTATAAACATTAACCAAATATTACTTAACACTGTTAAAAGATCACCCCAAACAGGAGGATTATTAAAAACATATCGCATAGTGACGTTATAGATAGTAAAACCAACCATCGCTGCCAAAAAAAGTGAACACATAGCTTCCAACATACGATGGATAAAACGATCTATATTGTTAAAAAATTTTAACATAAAGTTAATTACTCATTAGGTTTGGAAGAAACATGGTCAACTCTGGAATAACAAGAATAAAAAATAAAAGTAAAAACAACCCTATTAGATATGGTATTAACGCAATAGCCACTTTCTCAAGCCGTACTTGAGCTATTGTTGCAGCAGTAAAGTATGCAACACCAACAGGGGGTGTTACTGACCCTATTAAGAAACCAACTATTACTACGATAGCTGCTTGAACCTCAGGAAAGCCAGCTTGAGACATAACGTTTACTAATACAGGGCCAACTATGATAATGTTAACTGCAGAATCCATTACTGTTCCAAGAAGAAAAATGAATAAAATTACAGCTAAAATAAAAATAATGGGAGAGTCTGTAAGGCTTAATAGCCAATTTTCAAGATCACCGATTGCACCTAGAGATGTAAGCAACCAGCTAAATGGTCCCGAAGCAGCTATGATGATAAAAACCATTGCTGAATTTCGAAATGCACGACGAAAAGCACCAGTGCATTCTTTCCATTTAATGGTTCGATAAACGAATACACCTGTTAATAATGCAACCATCGCTGTGATAGCGCCCGCTTCCACAACTGATGCTACACCACCCATCACTGAACCCACTAAGACTAAAGGAATTAATAGAGCGAATGAGGATCGATATAATTCTTTTCCTGCTCTACGTATCGAAAATGGTTGATCACTTCTTTCAAAGTTATATTTGATAGCAAAAAAATGATTGATTACCATAATCACAATACCTATCAATATGCCTGGAACAATTCCTGCTGCAAATAATGCTGCAATCGAAATCTCTGTCGAATTAGCTAGCACAATCATCATGATACTTGGTGGAATTATCCCTCCAATGGTGGAACTTACACCTGTAACTGCAGCCGAAAATGCTGCGGGATAACCAGCTTTTTTCATCGCTGGTAAAACTAATGCTCCAACCGTAGCTGTATCTGCTACTACAGAACCATTCATGCCAGCAAAGAACATACTCACAAGAACATTAACTTGTGCTAACCCTCCTCGAATACGTCCAATTAATGCTCTACTCAAAGCTACTAATCGATCTGTAATCGTAGCACTAGTCATTAATTCACCTGTCAGCATAAAAAATGCAATTGCAGTTAATGGAACTGAGTCAATTGCATTAAACATTTGACTAGGAATTAAAACAAGGGGTACTGCATCGGTAAATAGAATATAAACAAATGGAATTAGTATTAATATAAAGCCAATTGGAGCACCCAACAAAATTAGAAAAAGGAGTACTACGAGTAGAATAATACTTTCCATATATACTTATAAGTTATGATTTGTATTAGGTAAAGATCATCTAGTTCTAAAATAAACCAAATGATCTTTACACATTTTTATTGTTGAGTGATTTATAAAGCCCCAGCTTTCTCTAACTGAGCTACAAATCCATCCATACCTTGTTCTAGAAGCACTCTTTTAGCTACTTCTGGTTCAAAAGTACCTTTAGCATCTAACCAAGCACCAATTGCACCTGCTCTCCACTTAGTCATCTCCGCTTCAGTTGGCACGTACCACTCTTTTGCAGATGCTTTAATTGCATCTTCACCATTCTTAATCCAAGCATTATCAAGCTGATTTACTTTTTCTCCATAAGCATCAGCAGCCTCATGTAACCATTTTCTTTGCTGATCAGACAATGCATTATACTGTTTTGCATCCATCGCCAGAATATTTCCAGACCACATTCCTCCGATCTCAGTGAAATACTTTGCAACTTCATGAAGTTTCGCTACATGCTGCCATGGACTTGCAACATACTGACCTTCAACTACACCCGATTGTAAGCCTGAATATAATTGGCTCCAGTCGTAAGGTGTTGGAGTTGCACCCCAATTTTTAACAAGCATGAATTCAACTGGACTTTTCGTAGTACGCCATTTCAATCCCTTCATATCATTAGGAACATGAACTGGTTTTGTTGCGTTACCAAGTTGTCTAAATCCACCACTTGAATACACAGAAAGGCAAATATGACCAGCATTCTCTAACGCAAGTTTACACTGTCTTTCAGCTAACCATTCATCTGATATTCTTTTCGCATCTTCTAGTGATTTAAAGATAAAAGGTAAATCGAAAATTGCCAACTCTGGTCCAAAATTACCATAGTTTGCAGTAGAACTAGTCCATAAAGCTATTAGCCCTTGATTAGCTTGCTCACCACATTTTTGTTCAGCACACAAACTTTTTTGATAATGAGGTTCGATTTTCATCTTACCACCTGAAGCTTTTGCTAAGGCTGGGATTAGCGCTTGATCAATAGCATCACCGATCGGCATCCCTAATCTACCAGTAGTTCCAAGTTTAAGAGTTACCTCTGCATAGGTAGCTTGGGTAAATAAAGCAATTGCAAACACTTTGAGTAGTGTTCTACAAATTGTTTTAATGTTTATTATTTTCATTTTATCTCCTATTAATTTATAAATTAAGTCTATCGTGGATATTGAAAGTGAGTCAAAGGAAATAAAGTTATAAAAAATATATATAACCTTGTATTTATTAACTTAATAGTTGCAAAAATTATTGATGACTAATCCAAATTGTTTTAGTTTGAAGAAAAGAATTAAGTGCCTCTGTACCCTGATCTCTTGATAAAGACCCGGATTGTTTATAGCCACCAAAAGGAGTTTTGATGTCTCCTTCTGAAAAAGTATTAACCGATACTGTTCCACAAGGTAAGCTTTTAGCTAAATGAAATGCACGGTTTATATCTTGGGTAAATACACTCGCATGCAATCCATATTTTGAATTACTCGCAACCTTAAGAGCTTCTTCATCACTCTTAACAGTCAATACCCCCAAAACAGGTCCAAAAATTTCCTCTTGGGCTATGGTCATATTTTCTTTTAATCCATCAAATAAAGTTGGTTTTGCATAAAAGCCTTTTTGACTATTACTTGAAACTCCACCTGACAAAAGTTTAGCACCTTCATCTATTCCTTTTTGAATATAACTATCAACTGTTTGCAAATGTCCCTTTGATATCATTGAACCCATACCAGATTTTAAATCTAAAGGATCACCTACTTTTATTTTTTTTACTTTTTTAATAACTTTATCTAAAAATTCATCTTTAATTTTTTTATGAACTATCTGTCTCATATTTGCAGAGCAATTTTGACCACCATTCCAGAAAGCAGAATTTATAGCGTTATCAATCAAGTCATCATTAATTTTAGCATCCTCTAAAACTATAAATGGACTTTTACCACCCATCTCCAACGCAACAGGTTTTAAGTTGCTTTCACTTGAGTACTTTAAAAAATATCCACCCACTTCCGTTGAACCTGTAAAAGAAACAGCATCAACATCTTTATGTCTACCTAAAGCTTCACCAACATCACCATAGCCAGGAAGTACATTTAAAACTCCATCTGGAATTCCAGCCTCTTGAGCTATTCTTGCAACTCTAATTGCTGTAAGTGGAGTATCTTCAGCTGGCTTAATAATTACAGAGCAACCTGCAGCTAATGCTGGTGCCATTTTCCAAACTGCCATCATTAAAGGAAAGTTCCAAGGAACAATTCCTGCAACAACACCAATTGGTTCTTTAACGATTAAGCTTGTAATAGATGGTTCTGTAGGACCAACTTTTCCAAATACTTTATCAATTAATTCTCCATACCATTGAAAATGCATGGGCGCATCATTAGCAACTTCGTTGATACAATCTGCAACTAATTTTCCAGTATCAACACATTCTAAAACCGAATTTTCATCTCCATGTTTTCTGAGTAATTCTGCAAATTTTATTAAAACTTCTTTTCTATGCTCTGGTGAGCTTCTTGACCAAACACCACTATTAAAAGCTTTCCTTGAAACTTTAACTGCCAAGTTAACATCTTTATGATTACATTTTGCAACAGTACAAAGTTTTTCTCCTGTTGCAGGATTTATAGTTTCAAATTTATTTCCATCAATTGCATTAACATATTTTCCATTTATAAAAGCTCTTCCTTCAAACTTAAGTTTTTTTGCAATAGCTTTGTAGTTTGTAGCCATTTATTAATCTGGATTAGCAGTTAATGTTTTTATCTCTAAAATATTTTCATTTGGATCTTTTACAAAGAAGGTTTCTTGCTCGTACTTAGTTCCTTTGAATCTTAAATAAGGTTCATCATAATATTTTGTACCATTGTCTTTTAATCTTTGTTTAAGAGCATCAAAATCTTTTCTAGATAAATGCACGCCAAAGTGCGGTACAGAGACATTTCCCATATCGACATCATGTCTCTCATTCTCTAATTTATGTTCACTTGCATGAAGAGTTAATTCATTTCCCCAAAAATCAACATCGGCCCACTCTTGAGCAGAATTATCCAATCTGCAGCCTAATGCTTCGCTGTAAAATTTTTTTGCAGTCTCTAAATCTCCACATGGAACTGCTAAATGAAAACAATTGGTATTTTTATACATAAGTTTAGCCCTTTAAATTTTGATTTTTTACATTATATAAAAGCTAATTTTATTAATCAATAAGTCAAATTTAACAAACTAAATGAGTGATTTTCTACAATCTATAATTGATCGAGATCCTGCAGCAAAATCTAAACTAAGTTTAGTCTTAACATATCCGGGTGTTAAAGCAGTTTTTTTTCATAGAATTGCAAATTTCTTTAGTGTGGCAAAATTTAATCTAATTGCTAGAATTATTTCTCAATTTTCACGTTTCCTAACCGGTATTGAAATTCATCCTGGAGCAAAAATTGGAAAAAATTTATTTATTGATCATGGAATGGGTGTTGTAATTGGAGAGACATCGGATATTGGAGATAATGTTACTATTTATCATATGGTAACATTAGGCGGAATTGCGCCCAGTATAAATTCAAATGATCAACGCAATATAAAGAGGCATCCAACTATTGAAGATGAAGTTGTCATAGGGTCAGGTGCGCAAGTTTTAGGACCTGTCACGGTTGGAAGATGTGCGAAGATTGGGGCCAATGCAGTAATCACGAAAGATGTTCCAGAAAAAGCTGTTATGGTAGGAATACCTGCTAAAAATGTTGGATTAGCTGATAGTGAGTTTAAGCCTTATGGTATTACCCCAGACAGTGATACAAAATCAGATTAATGAGTAATATTCAAAATGATTTTATTGCAGGGATTGGAAACACTCCTTTAATAAAATTAAGAGCTGCATCAGAAATTACCGGATGTAATATTTATGGTAAAGCTGAATTTTTAAATCCAGGTGGATCAGTTAAAGATAGAGCAGCATTAGCATTAATAAAAGACGCTCAAGAAAAAAAATTGATTTCAAAAGGTGGAACGGTTGTTGAAGGAACCGCAGGGAACACTGGCATTGGTTTGGGTCTTTTAGGAAATTCTTTAGGCTATAAAACTATTATTGTAATGAACGATAATCAAACTCAAGAAAAAAAAGATTTACTTATAAACTTAGGTGCAGAACTTAGATTGGTTTCTCCTAAACCTTACAAAGATGATAATAACTTTGTAAAAATTGCAGCAAGACTTGCTGATGAGCTAAGACCATCAAATAATAATGGAGTTATCTGGGCCAATCAATTTGATAATACTGCAAATGCTAAGGGTCATTATGAGGGAACTGGACAAGAGATTTGGGAACAAACAGATGGCAAAGTGGATGGATTTGTATGTTCCTCTGGAACAGGTGGAACAATTTCTGGAGTAAGTAATGCTCTTAAAGAAAAGAATAAAGACATAAAAATATATCTATCAGATCCAAAAGGATCTGCTCTTTATAATTATATAAAAAATGGTGAATTAAAATCTGAAGGGGGATCAATTACTGAAGGAATTGGATCTAGTAGAGTAACTAAAAACTTTGGAGAAGCTCAAATAGATGACGCCTATTCAATTGATGATCACGAAGCATTACCTGTCCTTTACGATCTAATTCAAAACGAAGGATTAAGTCTTGGAACTAGTTGTGGAATTAATATTGCAGGTGCAATAAGACTTGGAAAAGAACTGGGTCCAGGAAAAACAATAGTTACAATTCTTTGTGATAGAAGCGATAAGTATTCAACTAAGATGTTTAATAAAAAGTTTCTTCAAGAAAAAGGTTTACCCTTCCCTAGTTGGCTTTAAATATAAATTTTATCAGATAATCCGTAAATAAGAACTGCACTTAATATAGTAAAAACCAATGGCGCAATGATAGCTTCATTAGAATTGTTCTTAATGCCAGTTTTGTCAATCTTAAGTGAATAAGTGTTTACAATTAAGACACAAATATTTTGAACAAAAATTAAATTAAAAAATGCCCATGTTCCTTCAACACCATTAGGTCTTACAAACATAATATAAATAGCCATTAAAAATGATCCTAGAAAAATAGCCCCAGTCATTCTCATGATAGTTGCTGCCGTCTCGTCAATTTCAAACTTTGCTCTAAACTTTTGGTTACCAATTATCATTTGATATGAATACATACCAAAACCAATAAAATGAATTATGAAAAGTATTAAATAAAAAATTCCATTAAATTTTTCTATCATTTTAAAACCATATCAAATTTAACTTCTGATAAATTTAAATTTTTGAGCAATTTAGTCTCATTCTCTTTAAAGTTGAGTAAAATAATCAATATATCAAAGGGTATGCATTAAAAGCATTACAGTTGCTACAATTTAACTCTTATTAAACATCAACTTAAACTGTACCGTCAATTTATAATAATTCTAAATAAGGAGAAAGCTGTGCAAGCAATCTATACAAGGACAATGAGAGTTAAAGATGACATGTTAGGTAAAGCTATGGAGATTGGTAAAGGTTTAGCAAAAGTTAGAAAAAAATATTATCCAAAACATCAAATCTATTTTTCATTTCAAATAGGTGGGGATCCAAGAACAATTAGAGAGACATTAATTGGTCCTATGTTTGAAGGAGATAATGACGCTGACGCGAAAATGTCTGCTGATAAAAAATATCAAAGTCTTCAAAAACAATTAAAGAGAGTTGCAGTTGAAGGAACAATTAAAGATGAAATTAGATTTATTTTTAGTGAATAAAACTAATAATTAACAAACAAAGGAGACAAAGATGAAAAACTACATGGTAACGCACACTTTTAAATCTAAAGAAGCGAAAGCTAAAATGGGTGAAGTTGTGGCATCAATGAAAATGGAAGAAATTGTAAAATCAATGACAGGTGAAAATGCTAAGTGTCAAATGACTTGGAACACACCAGGTGAAACTTTGACTATGTTTTGTTGGTGGAAAGGAACTAATCCAGATGCAATTAATAAACAATTAGAATCTATGAATGATTTTTTTGAGCCTCATCAGTTCACTGAGTGTACAGATGATGTGATGGATTATAACGCTAACTAAAAAATACGTAATAATGAATAAGATAATATTTATAATTATAAGCATTTTTTTTTCCTTCCCTGTTTACGCAGAGATGAGTGATGCTGATAAAACCAAAGCTTGGGATTGCAGTGGAATATATATGGCAAATTACTTTTTGCCATCTGGTGAAACATTTGAGTACAGTATGAAAGAAAAATCTATGGCATCAGTAAAAGTTTTAAAAGCTTATGCTTTAGAAAATAATATTCCTGAAAAAAATTGGGATGAAGGAGTAAATAAAGCGGTAGATAAGCATTATGGGTCAAAGTATGACGAAGTAAAAACGAGTGAATGCCATGCTTTTTTAGAAGGATTGATCCCTAATGGAAAAGAAAGAGTAAATAAAGTAGTGCAAACTTTATATTAATAATAAAAAACAAAAGGAGATAATAATGGAAAAAGAAATGTTAGTAGTAGCTAAGTTTAAAGAAGGAGAAGGTAAATTTGAAAAATTTATGGGATTTATGCAATCTCCAGAAGGATTAGCTGAAAGACAAAAAGTAGCTGTTGTAGAAAAAACTGTAGCATCGGTAACTCCTGATAAAAGTGCAGTGATGTTTAAAATATTTTGCACTGATGAAGCTGCGCTACATAAATTTATTGAAGGTACTGAAGTATCTAAACCAATTATGGATGAAGTGTTGGGCAGCTATACAATCTATGATTTAACTAAAGTTAAAGAGGGTTAAATATGTCGATATTGGCAAAATATAATTCTGCTATGGAGGCTAAAGATGAAGCTGCCATGAATGAACTTTTACATGATGATTATAAATTTACTATGCATGCATCAGGTAATGTTTTAGGAAAAGCAGATGTAATCAAATGGGCAATGAGCGGTGACATTAAAAGAGATAAAATAAGAGTTCTTTTTGAAAATGATGAAATTGGTGTTGAACATTCATTTGTTACATTTAATGATGGAAACACTGAAGCAGTAATGGCTGTCTTTAGATATCAAGATGGAAAAATGATTTCTCTTGAAACAGGAGCAACCAAGATTCCTAAATAATTATATATATTTAGCGAGATTTCATTTAATATTATAAAATGAGTCTCGCAACATCCTATGGTTTTTTAATCCTAGCAGTTTTTCTTGGGGTAACCTCAAATAGTTTTGCAAAAAGTGCAGAAGGTTTTACCCTTCTATTTCCAAGCATTATCACTGGTATTACAATTGTTGCATGTATGTATGCGCTTTCAATGGTGATGAAAAATATTCCAATTGGAATAACATATGCATCCTTTGCGGGATTAACTATCATTGCAACTGTAGTTGTTGGGATATTTAGATTTGATCAAATGCCAAATCTTTATTCAATAATAGGTTTAGCTTTCATTGTAATTGGGGTTTTGATGGTTAACTTATTGGGCAATAACTAAAGTATGAAGCCTTTATTTGGATATTTATTTTTAGCCATTGGAATTTCATTTGGTATAGCATCAAATAGTTTTGCAAAAATATCTGATGGTTTTACAAAAGTAACTCCTTCAATTTTATGTATTGTATTTATGTGCATTACTATGTTTTCTATTTCAAAAGCAATGTCAGCACTCCCAGTTGGATTTGCCTACTCCACTTATAGTGGTTTAACAGTTACCGGTGTTGTTTTGTTTGCGATGCTTAAATACCAGCAAATACCAAATATTTATGGAACTATTGGAATAATCTTAATCATTATTGGTGTGGTGATGGTCAACTATTTAGGAAAACTAAATTAATTAAAATTATCTGGTAATTCATGAATGCCATTATCATTAAGAGTAATTTCAAACTCGTCTACAACATTGGATAAATCTAATGATGAATATAAATGAGGAAACATACTGCCATCTGAAGCTTGTTCCCAAATTAAATGATCTAATCTTAAAGTTTCAACCTTAAGCAAAACAAGGTCTTTTTTTTTAGAATAATACTTTTCAAGAGTTCCTTTGACTTGATCTTCTCCTGAAAAATGAATGTAACCATCTTTTATATCTTTAGAAGATCCCAAATAAGTTTCAGACTGTTTTACTTTTTGCCATTCATCAATAGTTATTATTTTGAAAATATACTTTAAATTCACGTTTACCAGGAGGAATTAGGACCATTTAAAAAAGCTATTTCTTCCTCAGTAGACTCTCTTCTAAGTATTTTATTTCTGTGTGGATACCTGTGAAATAACCTAATTGCTTTTGTATGGTCTTGCCAAAATTTTTTAATTTGAACATATCCTTCGTGCTCTCTTAAATATTTATTAAGTAAATAATAAGCCATGTCATGATCTGTTATCTCTTCACTATGAATAAGAGGTAAAATCATAAAAAATCTTTCACTTTCATTCATAGACTCGAGATAACCTGCATAAACTGCATCATTTACAATTAATCTAGTTTTATGATCTTGAGCAAAAGCTTTTTTATCATCTCTGAACATATGTCTTGAAAATTGATCAAAAAGAATAACTAAAGCTAACGCGCTCATCGGTTGATCTTGCCAATCATCATACTCATTTTGACTTGCAAGTTCATAATCATTTAAAAACTTGTCCCTTATAGTTTTGTCAAATGCTTCATCTTTTTTAAATCTTTTTTCAGCTGGAGTTTCCTTAAACCAAAAATCTAAAATTTCTTGTGCTTTTTTAGGGATCATTTTGAGACAGGTTTTAATAATTTTAAAAATTTATTATGAACAATTTTGTTAGAAGATACTAAAATATTTCCTGCATTAACCGCCTCACTATTATTCCATGTAGAGAGATATCCTCCAGCAGCTTTAACAATTGGAATAATTGGGTGAATATCCCAAATCTTATTTGAACATTGGATTACTATATCGACTTTGCCTTCTGCAAGATGTGAGTAACTTAAAGCATCGCTACAAGGAAATTGCATTAATTTTAAAATTTGAGGAATTTTTTTTTGTTTATCTAGTGATAACCAACCATGAAATGCTGCTGAAACTTTGACATTTTTAAATGAAACTTTTTTATTCACAGATATTTTTCTTCTTCTTCCATTTTCAACTACATATGCAATTTTATCAGAATGATTTATATAATATTTTTTAAGCACAGGAAAATTAGCCAACCCCAAAACAGGATTTCCTCTATAATTTAAAGAAATAAGATTGCTCCAAGTTGGATTGCCTATAACAAATGATCTTGTGCCATCAATTGGGTCTATCACCCATGTATAATCACTCTCAGATTTTTTATGACCAAATTCCTCACCTATAACTTGATGATTTGGAAATTTACTTTTAATTTTAGATCTAATAAATTTTTCAAATGCTTTGTCAGAAGTTGTTACAGGATCATAACCTTTTCCCTTAAGTTTATTGGATACCTTAAAAGTTCTATTTAATTTAGAGTAATAGAAAGTAGTTAAGTCTTTAGCTAATTTGTCTAAAAAATTAGCATATATTGGATAGTTTTTTGAATTAAATTGATCCACATCAATCTCATACTATTTTATTTATGTTGAATAAAGTTAAAATTTAAATAATCCTCAAATTTAGTTATGAAAATTGAACTAGATGAAAATAAAGTTTACTTCAATAATGGTTCGGTAAAAAAAGAAATACACCCTTTTTGGTTAAGAGAAAGAATTGAGGGTGAGGATTTTTTGGACAAAGGCACACAACAAAGACTATTCGATCCGACAACATTAAATAGTGAAATATCAATTAATAAAGCAAATATTAATGATAAATTCCTAGAATTAGATTTCAATGACGGCATTAGATCAATATTAGATATTAATAAACTCGCTTTAGAGTTTTATAATGAAGACACAGTTATAAAATCTATTCCAAAAATTAAATGGAATTCAAAATTAGAAAATATAAAAAATTTTAAATACCAAAATGACTTTTTTGATAGTAAAGAAATGTATGAATTACTTGTTTCATTTTACAAATATGGATTTGTAATAATCAAAAATATTCCAGTAGAAAATAATTTCATTGTAAAATTTGCTAATTCAATAGGAAGTGTGAGAAGAACAAATTTTGGAGAATATTTTGATGTTAAGTCAAAACCAGATCCAAATGATCTTGCATACACCTCTTTAGAATTATCACCACATACTGACAATCCTTACCGAAACCCTGTACCATGTATACAACTACTTCATTGTATTGAGAGTCAGGTAACTGGAGGACTATCTACGTTAGTAGACGGTTTTACAGTAACTGAAGATTTAAAAAAAGAAAATCCAGATTTCTATAAGATTTTATCTGAAGTAAAAGTTAGATTTAAATTTATTGATAAAGACGTCGTTTTAGAAGATTGGTCAGAGCTGATTAAACTTGATGAGAATAATAATTTTAAACAAGTTAGGTTTAGTCCACGACTAGATTATGTGCCAATTTTAGATAAAGAAAAACTAGATCTATATTATAAAGCTCGTAAAAAATTATCTGAAATGTACAACTCAGAAAAATACAGAATTGAATTTAAACTAGCTCCAAAAGATTTAATGATGATGGATAATTATAGGTTACTACATGGAAGAACATCCTATGAAACAAAAGAAGGAAATAGATTTTTACAAGGATGCTATATTGACTACGATAGTACTGAAGGAAAATTAAGACATTTAAGAAGAAAATTTAATATCTAACTTACTTTTTTAAGCAATTATTAACTAATATTGCCATCAATATCCAAACTATGAAAGTTTCTCCATGACTAAACTCATAGTCGGCACCACCAAAACTAGCGACAATATTTATTGCATAAATAATTATTGTTGAAGCAACAAGACTTATTAATAAATCTCTTAACGCACATAAGTATTTCATAATTAAACTTTATACATATTAATTAATCATGTAAACTTCATTATATGAGCAATGTAGGCTTTATCGGTGTAGGATACATGGGCTATGGAATAGCTAAAAATATTTTACATAAAGGCAATAAGTTATTTGTAATTGCAAATAAAAATAGAAAACCAATAGAAAAAATTGTAAGCGAAGGTGCAACAGAAATTAAAACCTTTGAGGAATTTAAAGAAAAACAATTAAATGTTTTAGTGAAATGTGTAACGAATACTCCTATTGCAAAAGAAATTGCCACAAAACTATCTAATATTTTAGACGAAAAAACATTGATCATCGATATTACAACCCATAATAAATCAGGATCAATTGAAACTGAAAAAATTTATCAATCTAAAAATATTAATTATATTGAGTGTCCTGTGATGGGGGGTCCTGTTCAAGCAGAAGAAGGTATATTAGGTGGTATTATTGGTGCTACAGATAAAAATTTTAAATTAGCAGAACCCATTTTAAAACTTTTTTGTAAAAACTATTTCCATTTTGGTCCTGTTGGAATGGGTGCGAAATCTAAGCTTTTAAACAATTTTTTAACACTAGGTAATGCTGCATTAATAAATCATATGGCAAAAGCTGCTAAAAAATTTGATCTTGATTTAAAAAAATTATTTGATGTTGCAAAATTAGGTTCTGGAAATTCAGCTGCACTTGTTAGAGTTTTTGATGCTTTGCTTAAAGGAGATTTGACAGGTTTCAAATTTACAGCTGCTAATTCAGTAAAAGATTTATCTTACATTCAAGATCTATTAAAAGATTTTCCTGAAGCTGAAAAAATTGCAGAAGATAACAAAAATTATTTTCAAAAAGCAGTTGACGATGGCTATGGAGAAAATTTTATTAGCGAATTAATTGATAAAAAATAATTTTAGAAGAGTTAATTAAGTTACCGGGAATCTACTAAAGCGCCAGGTTGTATTCAAGAAATATATTTGCTGAAAATGTAAATAAATAAATTGAAATAGGTTTAATAATAACTACCTTTATATCAAGGAGGTTATTATGTTAAAACTTACACCACCTGATACTTAGCTGAAAAAACAATCCATAAAACAAACTAAAAAAATCCAAACGGATTTAAAAGCCAAAGAGGCTGAATAAGGGAGCTCTTTGAGACTTATCTTAAAGAGCGAACCCTTAAAATTTTTTGATCTAATTTAATTATATAAAACTCTAATTTTAATTTTGGAAATTTTTTGGTAATTATTTTTTCAAGTTTTTGAAATGAATTTTTGTGAATTTTATCTTCAATATAATTTTTTTTATTTTCAGCTAATTTAATAGCTCCACAATCCTCGTGATTAACTACAATTAATTTTTCAATTTTATGTAATTTTATTGAAGTTTTGAGATTGTCTAAAAAAGCCTGATGCCATTTTTTAAATTTAGAATGGGTAACTCCTACAGCAGCACCTGCTATCGTAAAAGAACTGTGTTTACTAACTAAATTCTTTTTTTTTATAAAATTAAAAACAGGGAGCTGAAATCTAGGATCCATACAAGATAAAACCATGGCTTTATATTTTGATCTCATTATTGGTACTCTACTTTAAACATTGCTTCATTTCTTCTATTCATTGGTAATGTAAAAGGGCTATCATATGTTGCTCTAATAGGTGGGCTTATAATTGATATATTATTTCTTTTTAACTCTTTTTCTAAAATTTCTTTATGTTTTATAAAATTGTTATCCGAGGCTCTACCAGAATATCTAATGACAGCATAGTGCCCTCCCTCAATATTAACTATACTTACATCTGTATTACTTGGATTGGGAACGTTATCTGAGTTGAATTTTGAAGGTAAATAAAACTGCATAGTCATATTCCCATTTTTTTCAATTTGAGTAACTGGTGTAGTCATTGCAATTTTTTCTTGAGTATCATTCCTACCCGATATGTAATTAAATAATTTTCTAAAATTGCTATCTATGCCAGCTCTAGATGTTTCTACGGCTAAACGATCAGAATATTTTCTAATTTCAAATATTTGATTTTTATTAATAACTTCGTATTTTGCCTCCTCATTAGCCATAACTGCAGAATACGGTATAATGATTAAAGTACAAAATGTAAGAATAAATAGCTTTTTTAAACTCATAAATTACAAAACTTTATACTCAAAATTTTGTGTTGTTTCATTAATTTGAATTAATTTAGCTCCATTTCTAGTATGAAAGCTAGTTGCCATCTCAGTTAACGGTGACAGTGTTACCAATCTATTTAGATGATTTGATTTTTTAATTTTTTTAAACACCTCTTTAACTATTAACTTTCCACCACCTTTTTTTTTTGACCAAACAGTGTAAGCAATTGCTATTTGACCCCCACTTTGATCTCTCATTGCACTCTGTAAAAAAGCATCAGTACTTAATTTCTCCAACTCGTCGACACTTTTTGGAATTATATTTGTATATGCAAAGCACATAACTGCATGAATTTCTCCTTGGTATTTCACACCATAAATTTTTCGACCATATCCAGTTCTAAACTCGTTGTCTAATTCAGGTCTTACTGGATCTTCTTCAGTATTACATTCTTTAAGCTCAATAAGTTTTGCCCCCTTGATCCAGCCAAAAAAATTATCAATATTTTTATTTAGTGTTTGTCTATTTTTCCTTAACCTAGCTTTTAGTCTTGGTTTAAAAGTTTTCATATTAAATAATCATATAAAAGTTTTGAGCTACTTACAAAAATCAAAATATATAAAATATTATAAAATAGTTTTTCATTAATAATTTTGATTAATCTATAACCAATTAATATTCCTAAAAATGCCACAGGAAATAACATTACAGATTGTTTGAATGTAATAAAATTAGTCATTGATAAATTTATATAAAGTGGAAGTTTAATTAAATTTACAAAAGTAAAAAAAATTATTCTTGTTCCAACATATATTTCTTTTTTCATTCTTAAAGGAAGCATATAAATACTCACCGGAGTGCCACCAGCATGAACACAAAAACTTGTAAAACCTGCAATCGTTGAACAAATCCCACCTTTAATAAAATTTTTTTGAGACTTTGCTTCTTTATTTTTTTTTAAGAAAAAATAATGACCAGCAAATATAAATCCCATTAAACCAATTATAAATTTTAATAATTCTTCTGAAAAATATGAAAAAGTTAAAGATCCAATAATTATGCCTATAGCAGCAAATGGTATCATTAATTTTAATGTACTTAGATCAAATTCTTTTCTGTATTTATAAGTGGCTATGAAGTCTGAAAATATCAAAATAGGAAGAATAATCCCTAATGCTTGATTTAATGGCATAACTATCGTCATTAGTGGAATAGAAATTAAAGTCATAGATCCACCTAAACCAGATTTCGCTATCCCATATAAAATTATTGCTGGAATAACTGTGAAGAAAAATAAGAAATTTATTTCCATTTATTTAGTGAATTTAATAATTTTGATCCTAATGGACTAATTGGCTCTTGAAGAACAATTTCTTTTCCTGTTTTTTCCTTCACTAATTTTAGCAACCTTGTTGCTATTCCTTTTTTCCTAAAAATAGGGTTAACAAAGATGTATTCAACTTCGCCCTTTTCATTAAATCTAACAAAGCCTAGTGTTGTATTTTTATTCTTATATGTAAAAACACCATCTGACTCATTTAAATTATAATTTGAAAAATCTATACTGTTCATAAATCCTAGTAATTTAGGAGTAAAAGGATAATTACTATTGCAACAATAACGGAACTAACAACTATATAATTAAGCTTAATATTAAATTTCTTTTCAACATAATCTTTAATTTTTTCCCAGAATAAAACAATTAAGAAAATAATTACAGCTGGCAATATATATTTAATCATGATTTATGAATTGTTATCACTGACATAAACTGAAACTCCTCTTGAATTAAGGTCAACATCAAATTTTTTATGCAATGGTGGAAAAGCTCTTTGAGAACAATCCAAACGATCACAAGTTCTACAAGAAACACCTATGGGAATTTCTGTTGATTTGTCATTAATATTTATATTTTCTGTATACACAAAATCTTTTGCATATTTGGCTTCACATCCAAGGCCAATAGATAAAATACTTTTTGCTTGCCCAAAACGTCCAATACCCTTTTCAACTGTTCTTGCGATACAAACATATTTTTCACCATTCGTCATTTTACTAACTGCTGCTTGAATTACTCCTGGTCTCGTAAGCGCAGAATAAACATTCCATCTTGGACATGCACCACCATATCTTGGAATATCAATACCTGATAAAGAAAATCTCTTTGATATATTTCCAGCCATATCAACTCTTAAAAAATGAAACGGAATTCCTGGAAGTTTTGGATCTTGTAAACACGTTACTCTATGCGCAACCTGTTCAAATGATGTTGCAAAAGTATTTTGTAACAGTTCTAAATCATATTTTAGTTTTTTACACTCCGTATGAAATAATTTATAAGGCATTAATATTGCTGCTCCACAATAATTCAATAAAGCTACTTTTGTTAATTTTTTAGACTCCTCTGAAGGAAAACTAAAAGTAGATAAGTATGTATCAATTTCTTTACTTGCTCCTTCTTGAGCTATTTGTGCTGCCGCATGCAATTTTTTTGTTTCTAAGGAGCTATAATCACTTAACAAAAGTTCTTTTTTATTTTTATTATAAATTTTTGAAAATGGTTTATTTTCTTCAGGTATCACGTCAAAGACTTTTATTGAATATTCTGATTTTAAATATTCACATAAAGCAATATATCTTGTTCTATTATTTTTTTGTATTTTTCCAAAAACTTTATTCGCAAATTCTTCTAATTTAGGGAAATAATTTTTATTAACTTGTAAAAAATCAGAAATAACTTCTCCAGGAAAAGAATTTTTTCTATTATCAACAATTTTACCTGATATTTTTTCGATCTTATTAATTAGTTCATGATCCTTTTTTTTTAAAATATCTCCAAGCCTTACTATAGCTTTACCTATTTTTGGATTTGTACTAACAAGATCTTTTACTTCTGGACCTAAAATATCTAAATCTTCAAACAAGTTATCATCTAAAATTTCAGATATTGTATTTTGTAAATTAATATCTGTTTTAGATGTTAAGTCAGACAAATTGATGTTAAGTTTTTCGCATACCAATAAAAGTAAATCACCATCAATTTTTCTTTTTCCACTTTCAATTAAGTTTAAGTAACTTGGAGAAATACCTAGATCTTCTGCAAGCTTGTTTGCTTGTAGCCCTAATTGCCTTCTAAAAGACTTGATTTTTGGCCCTATTTTTAAATCTAATTGACTCATATTTTCTATTTGTAAATTTTGTAAATTTATTTTTACAATTTTTTTTATTGATTTACAAGGATTTTAGATAAATTTATGGATATTGTAAATTTTGTAAATTATAAAATTTACATGAACAAAAAATTAAAAAACACTGAAAATGAAGCTCAAATCATCAAAAAAGAGGATTTAGATCAACATAACAGTAGAGGAATCTACATGCGAGATGATCATTGTGATTGGGGTTCTAGTGGAATGAACGATCTTATTAAGTCTCTTGACGATAATAACTAATTCATTCCAACTTTTTCATTTTTCGTAAACAATTAACATCAAAGGATAAACAATAATGAGTGCAGAAAATATCTCATACGACTTAAAAAGGTTTGCTGGAATTAAGCGTGATTACTCTGAAGAAGAAGTTGAAAGATTAAGAGGATCAATAAAAATTGAATATTCTTTATGTAAAAATCAATCAAAAAAACTTTGGAATTTATTAAATACTGAACCATACGTAAACACACTTGGTTCATTATCAGGTAACCAAGCAGTACAACATGCAAAAGCTGGATTGAAAGCAATTTACCTAAGTGGATGGCAGGTAGCTGCAGATGCTAATACAGCTGGTGAAATGTACCCCGATCAATCTTTATATCCGTATGATAGTGCTCCAAAATTAGTTGAAAGTATGAATAACTCATTAGTTAGAGCTGATCAAATCCAACATATGGAACTTCAAGATGGTGATATGAAAAAAGAAAATGCTGTTGATTATATGTTACCAATTATAGCAGATGGTGAAGCAGGATTTGGTGGACCGCTAAATGTATTTGAATTAACTAAAAAATTTATAAGAGCTGGAGCTGCAGGTGTTCACTTTGAAGATCAGCTTGCTAGTGAAAAAAAATGTGGTCATATGGGTGGTAAAGTTTTAGTACCAACTGGAACAATGGTTAAAAATTTAAAATCAGCGAGACTTGCTGCAGATATTGCGAAAGTTCCATTAATAATTTTAGCTAGAACAGATGCTAATGCTGCAAAATTAATTACTAACGATTTTGATGAAAATGATAAACCTTTTTTAACAGGTGAAAGATCTCCAGAAGGTTTCTTTTATGTAAAAGATGGAATTGATCAAGCTATTTCAAGAGGACTTGCGTATGCTCCTTATGCTGATTTAATTTGGTGTGAAACAGCAACACCAAATCTTGCTGAAGCAAAAAAATTTGCAGATGCAATACATGAAAAATTTCCAGGAAAATTATTAGCTTACAATTGTTCACCCTCATTTAATTGGAAAAAACATTTAAGCGATGATGAGATAGCTTCATTCCAACAAGAAATTGCTAAGATGGGATATAAATTTCAATTTATTACATTAGCCGGATTTCATACTCAAAACATAGCGATATTTGAACTTGCAGAAAAATATAAAAAAGAAGGAATGGCTGCTTACTCTAGAATTCAACAACAAGAATTTTCTAGAGAAAAAGATGGTTACACGAGTGTTAAACATCAAAGAGAAGTTGGAACTTCTTATTTTGATGCAGTATCAAATACTATTAGTAGTGGAAAAAGTTCAACAACTGCTATGGCAGGTTCTACAGAATCTGAACAGTTTTAAATAAAAATAATTTCCCTCTCATTTTTTTTAGTAGCCCTTAACAGGGCTATTTTTTTTTATTTGATAAAACTATATGGACTGATAGGAAGCAAATATGAATAATAAAAACTTTGGTTTCGGGACACAGATTAGAAAATCTCCTTACTTTGACTCTACTGTTAAATGGGGTGCAACTGGTTTTTCAGTTTATAATCATATGTATATTCCAAGAGATTTTGGAAGTCCTGAGCAGAATTTTTGGAACCTAATTGAAAAAGCCATTCTTTGTGATGTAGCTGTTGAAAGGCAGGTTGAGATTACTGGACCAGATGCTTTCAAATTTACCCAATTATTAACCCCAAGAGACCTGTCAAAACTAGCTGTTGGTCAATGTAAATATGTTTTAATCACAAATAATGAAGGTGGTATTTTAAATGATCCAGTCTTATTAAGGCTTGCTGAAAATCAGTTTTGGTTATCATTAGCAGATAGTGATATTTTATTATGGGCACAAGGAGTAGCTATTAATTCGGGTTTAGATGTTCAAATTAAAGAACCTGATGTTTCCCCTTTACAACTTCAAGGGCCCACATCAGGTGAAATAATGATTAAACTTTTTGGAGAGGATATTAAGGATTTAAAATATTATTGGTTAAGAGAGTATAATTTAGATGGAATACCTGTAATTGTATCTAGAACTGGCTGGTCAAGTGAGCTTGGTTACGAGATTTATCTAAGAGATGGCAGTAAAGGAAATGAACTATATGAAAAAATTATGCAAGCTGGGAAAGAACATGGTTTGCAACCAGGTCATACGTCTTCTATTAGAAGAATAGAAGGTGGAATGCTCTCGTATCATGCTGATGCAGATATTAATACAAACCCATTTGAAGTTGGTTTTGATAGACTGGTAAATTTAGATAGTGGTGCTAACTTTATTGGGAAAGAAGCTTTAAAAAAAATCAAACAAAATGGAATAACAAGAAAACAGGTTGGTATCGAAATTGATTGCAAACCTTTAGCTGGACCAAATACAACTTTTTGGGAACTTAAAAAAAATAAAATGAATATTGGTAAAGTTACTTCTGCAGTGTATTCACCAAGGCTAAAAAAGAATATTGCTTTAGCAATGGTTTCAGTTGAACAATCTGAAATAGGAAATGAATTTCAAGTAACTACCAACGAAGGCACTTTTAACTGTATTGTTGTTGAAAAACCTTTTTACGACCCAAAAAAGAAAATTGCTAGTAGTTAAGACTTAATATTGTAACCTTTTTTCAATAATACACTGACAGTTCCTATACAAATAAATAAGAAAATAACCATTGAGCTAATACTTATCCAAATATTAAAATCAGAAACTCCATAAAAAGCAAATCTTAAACCATTAATTAAATAAACAACTGGGTTAAAGTAAGTTATTGTTTGCCAAAATGGAGGTAACATATCTAGTGAATATAAACTTCCTCCCAAAAATACCATTGGCGTGATTATTAACGTTGGAATGATAGACATTTGTTCAAAATTTGAACTCATTAACCCAATCAAAAAACCAAATAATGCAAACGTGAATGCAACAAGCATAAGTAAAAAAACTACCAAAAGGGGATATTTAACATCTACTTCAACAAAAAAATTAGCTGTAATGAAAATTACCACCCCAACAATTAGCGTTTTAGTAGCTCCAGCCCCAACAAAAGCTAAGACTATTTCCAATGTTGAAATTGGTGCTGCTAAGATTTCATAAATAGTTCCATTGAATTTTGGAAAAAATATTCCAAACGAAGTATTGGTGATTGATTGAGTTAATAATGTTAGCATTAAAAGTCCTGGGACAATGTATGAACCGTAGCTAATACCATCTATTTTTTCCACATACCCACCAATGACTGAACCAAAAACAATAAAATAAAGAGAGGTAGATAAAACTGGTGATAGTAAAGATTGCATTAATGTCCTTTTAAATCTATCCATTTCATGTAGATAAATTGCTTTGAAAGCTGAATAATTAAATTTCATTATTCTCCTTTACCAAACTAACAAATATTTTCTCTAAAGTACTTTGTTCAGTTTTTAAATCTTTTAATTTTAATCCTGCATCTTTTATATCTTGTAATAAATTTGTAATTCCAGTTTGTTCTGCTTGAACATTGTATGTGTAATCAATTGACATATTATTTTTACCTAAGACTAATTTATATTTATCTAAGCTAACTGGAATTTCTGAAATTTCATCCTGAAGTTCTACAGTTAATTTTTTATGTCCCATTTTTTTTAATAATTGTTTTGTTTCTTCCACAACTATTATCTCACCTTGATTGATAACGCCCACCCTATCCGCAATAGCTTCTGCTTCTTCAATATAGTGGGTAGTTAAGATAATAGTAACTCCTGTTGATCTTAACTCTTCAACAATTTTCCACATATCTTGTCTTAACTCAACATCTACTCCAGCAGTAGGTTCGTCTAAAAATAAAATTGAAGGCTCATGTGATAATGCTTTTGCGATTAAAACTCTTCTTTTCATTCCTCCAGATAGTTGTCTTAATCTTTGATCTTTTTTATCCCATAGACTTAATTGTTTTAAAATTTTTTCTATATGTTGTGGATCTGGTTTTTTTCCATAAAGACCTCTTGAATAAGATACATTGTTAAATACTGTTTCAAATTGTTCTAAGGTTAATTCTTGAGGAACTAAACCAATTCTAGATCTTGTTTCTCTATAGTCATCAATGATATCAAAGTTATCAACTGTAACTTTTCCAGAAGATGGCTTTACAATCCCACAAATTATACTGATTAGGGTAGTTTTGCCTGCTCCATTTGGCCCAAGCATAGCAAAAATTTCACCTTTTTTGATATTTAAATTAATACTTTTAAGTGCATTAAATCCATTTTTATAGACTTTAGATAGATTATTAATAGTAATTTGATTATTAGACATTGGGTAATCCTTATATAGGGACAATTTGATTGATTACAATAAATTTAAATTTATTCTATCAATAGTAATTATGAAAAACTTTTTATTTTTTGTGTTTTTTGTTTTAGCATTTAACGCTAAAGCAATTGGCAAAGAAACAACTTTCAAAAAAGAGCTATTTGATAAAGCTCAATCAGAAGGAAAGATTGTAGTCGTTAGCTCTTGGATCAAATATTGCACGTCTTGTGCAAGTCAAATGAAAGTTCTTAATAAAGCAAAAAATGATTTTGATAATATTGAATATTTTACATTTGATGTAACTAATAAAGAAATTGCTGAATTTTTTAATATTCAATATCAAACAACCCTTTTAATTTTTAAAGATAATAAAGAAGTTTACAGAAGTATTGGTGAAACTACCAAAGCACTTATTTATGAAGCTTTAAACTCTGTTGTCTAAATCAATTACTTTTCAGTTTTAAAATTATTGCTGGTAAAAAAGTTGCAACAACAAATGATAAAAATAATAAAGATTGAGCTACAAAAGGTGAAAATAGATCTTTAGACATCAATACCCCAACCAATAAACTCTTAGAAAAATCAGGATACGGAAACATTAAAAATCCACCAATTAAACCGATTAAAATTGAAACATAGGCAGTTTTTTCATTTACTTTATTATAAAAGCTATAAAAGACTGTGAATACAAATGCACAACAAAATAAATCTGCGAGTAAAAATAAATATAAAATATCAAATCCTTTTGATGCAACACCAAATGCGATTAATGATAAAAATACAATAAAATATTTAGAAATTTTTAAATAATCTGTTTTTTTATCTAAATCAAAAGTTGCCTTACCATCAACAATAAACAAACTTGATATTGCATTAACCAATGTATCAACTGTTGAAATTGTTAAAGATAAACCAAGGATAATGATAATTAATGATAACATTTCAGTTTGTTCTTTCAATAATAAAGTAAAAAATCCTAAATCAGCTCTTGCTGATGAGTCTATTGAAAATGATATCATTCCAATAAAACCCATTAAAAAAACTATCGGGACAATAATAAAAAAAGAAATGATTAATGCTGATTTTAAAGTTTGATAATCTTTAGCAGCGTAAACCCGTTGCCAATTACCTTGGTGAAACAAATTTGTGGCTGCAACTGCAATAAAAAAAGTTAATCCAGCTGTATAACTTGGAATATAAGACGAGCTTAATAATTGTGGATTTTTTTCTTTGATTAAAGCAAATGAAAAATTATCTCCTGTTGATGAGCTTATAATTAAAATTAGAATTAATAAAAGAAAACCAATTACTATCATCTGAATATTGTCAGTAAAAATAGAAGCTCTTAGACCTCCGTAAAGCGTATAAGTTAAAGTAGCTAAAAGTACTATCAGTGCTGTAATCCAAAGATCTGTCCCTGATAAATAATTTATCAAAACTGCAACGGCTGTGACTTCTGCACAAAGAAAAATAAACATATAAAAGATTGTCATTAACAAAATCAATTTAAATAAACTTTTTCCAAACTTTTTTCTCATAAATTCAATTAGAGATGAACCTTTTGGAAAATCTGATCTAATTTTTTTTCCAAAATAGATTAAGAAAATCATTGGAAAAGCTGTGCCAAGTGCATACCCAATGACAGCCCCCATTCCTCCCCATGTAGCAGCGGCAACAGGACCAAATAAAATCCATGCCCCTAAAGCAGACGCAATAAGACTGGTTGTTAATGAAAATAATTCAATTTTTCTATTTGCAGTTAAATAATTACTAATTCCTTGAAATTTTTTAGAATGATAAATTCCTAAAGCAGCAAATATCAAACTAATAATAACTACTAATGTTAATGATGATGATTGACTTAAAAAATATGTGTTATCCATTTTATCCCTTTCTGAATTACCGGACAGGTTCATAGGGTTTAATCTCAGTCTATTTAGACACCCCTTTATTATCTCTTACTCTATTTTTTTAGAAATTAAAAGAAATTAGAAAAAATGTTTTTCGATTAGATAATGTAAAGTAAAAATTATTAATGATGCACAAATAATTAAAAAAACTCTTTCTTGATTACTCATTATTGCTGGCTTTTGTGATTCATTATCTCAATCATACACTGAGTTGCATACTCGCGCCACTCAGATGAGTTTTTGGTTTTAAGACTATTTAAGTGATCACGATTACTTTTTATATCATCTTGGTGTTTTAATTTATCGGCACCATTTAAATTCGCTTCCATACTTGATAGATTTGTCTCCATCGCTTTAATCCACTCTTTTCCAAGTTCAACACATTTTTGATCGTCTTTTTCGTCACAAATTTGTTTAAAAAAATTGAAAATTACATCGTCAGTCTTGATGGCAGTATTCATATTTACTTATTACAAGTGCCAATAGAACCTGGGCCACAAGTTTCACCACCAGTCCAAGTCGCACCAATCAAGTTGGCACCATCAAAATTGGCATTAGTAATATTAGATGAAGTAAAATTTGCTTCCATTAAATTTGCATTTTGAAAATTTGCTTCGATTAAAGTTGCTCCCATAAAATCAACTCTTGTAAGATTGGATCCTGAGAAATTAGTTTTTTCAAAATTTGCTCCAATTGAAATCGTTTCATATAAATTTGCTCTAACAAAAGTAGACTCTGGAAAAGTTCCAAACGATAAGTTTGAATTCATCATTATACTTTTATCAAAATTTACTTGTATAAAACTTGCAAATGAAAGATTTGAATTTGTCAGATAGCTTCCTTGTAAATCTTGTGCATCTGAAAATCTACAATTTGAGTAATCAACACCATCAGTTAGAGGATCATCACAAGCTGCATTCGAATTTGTAAAAAATAATAAGCCTAACAAAGTAAGTAAGATTATTTTTTTCATAGATAATTTTAACAAGAAAAGTATGTCAAAACAATGACTGAAAATTTTATTTTTTCATATGTAGGTCTTGAAACTCAATCATTATTAATTTTTAAATAAATTTTCTATTTGAGCTTCTGCATCTTTGATTGATTTTTCGTAATCTAATGCCATTTGATCAGCACTGACTACATCAACTTTTTCTATACCAAAAAAATTTAATATAAATTTTAACCATGGAGTTAAAAAGTCTTCTTTAGAATTTAATTTTGTCCCTCCTGATGTAATTACTAAATATGCATGTTTGTTTTTTAACAAACCTTCTCTTCTTCCATCCGGTTTAAATCTAAATGTCTCTCCAATTCTGGCAGCTAGATCACACCAAGCTTTTAGAGTTGCGGGTGGACCATAATTATAAATTGGAGCTGAAATTATAATTACATCACTTTCTTTTAATTCTTTAACAAGTGTATCTGATAATTTGAACATTTTTTTATGTTCATGTGTTTGGTCTTTTTCATCAATCTTCATACCAGATTCAGTTAAACCACTCACAAAAAGCATCTCATCATCTAAGTCTCTATAAATGACTTCATCACCAGGTTTTTTTATTTTATCTAGAATTTTTTTAGCTAATGCTCTTGAAGTTGATCCCTTTTTTCTAGCACTTGAGTCTATTTGATAAATTTTCATTAATACTTTTTAACCGAAATTTTGCATAAAAGGAAAAATTTTAATTATGTAAAAACCAATAGCCTGCAATTGGTTGGTCAAAATTAAAATCCCTGTTACTAAAAGAATAATTCCACCTATTTTAGAGATTGTATTTATGTTCTTTTTAAAATTCTTTGAAAATAATAAGAACCTTTGAATAAGATAACCTGAAAGAATAAAGGGTATAGCTAAGCCTAAAGAATAAAAACTCAATAACAATATTGCTCTGGATAATGTTTCTTCAATAGATGCCAGCGCTAAAATTGACCCTAAAATTGGTCCAATACAAGGTGTCCATCCAAAACCAAAGGCTAGACCGATTACGTAAGGGAATAATATATTTCGTGACTCTCTTGCATCAAATCTTTTTTCAAAATTTAAATATTGAATATTTATTATACCAATTAATTGTAGTGAAAAAATAATTATAACTATACCAGCAACAATTCTTAAGATTTCAGAGTTTTGTAAAAAAGCTTGACCTAAGAAAGATGCTGATGCACCTAAAATCACAAAGACAGTTGAAAAACCCAAGCAAAATAAAATTAATGGAAAAAAATTAATTTTTTTTGAATTTAAAATTTCTTGAAGTGACTGACCTGACACATAAGAAATATATCCAGGAATTAAAGGCAAAACACATGGTGATAAAAAACTAATTAGACCAGCACCAAAAGCAATTAAATATTCAAACATTTAACCAGTATTTTTCATTGCAGCGGAAATTCCAGCAATTGATGTCATTAAAGAGTCGTCTAGAAACTTTTTATCTATTTTTTTATATTTTTTATTTGTTAATTTGTTCATTATATCAGCTTGTAATATGTTTAACATTTCAGTGTAATTATTTCTTATAAACAATGCTTTTCTAAATTCTTTTCTTTCTGTTATCACATCTTTAGGAGTAATTTTATTATGCAATTTAACCAATGCATCAAATTGAAACCTCAATCTTTTTCCAATTCTAATTAATGATTTATCAGCTAAATTATTTTCATATATTACTGATATTTCTGGATCGACTTTTGAAATCACCATATCCAAAATATCCATTGTTGATACAAAATAAGGCCAGTTCCTTTCCATGTCTGTCATAGTTTTTTTAAACTTTTTAATTGATCCATATCTCAATGCCTCAGTTGTACCAAGCCATGCAGGAAGCATTAATCTAATTTGCGTCCAAGCAAACACCCAAGGGATAGCTCTTAAACTTTGAATATTGTCAACATTTTTTCTTTTGGTAGGTCTTGAGCCAATTGCAAGTTTTCCAAGAGATTTATGCGGAGTAACAGTTTTAAAATATCTAATAAAATCTTCGCTTTGATTTAAATATTTTCGGTAAGCAGATGTAGAAATCTCAGACATCTTTTGTATCAACTCTCGCCAATTTGGTTTAGATCTCGGAGGTGGATTTAGGGTTGCCTCCATTACTGCTCCGATATAACTACATAAGTTATATTCAGCTAAAGGTTTATATCCATATTTTTGCTGTATCACCTCTCCTTGATCAGTAATTCTAATTTTTCCATTTACTGTTCCAGATGGTTGAGATTTAAGAGTTGCCTGAATTGGTCCTCCTCCTCTTCCCGGAGATCCACCTCTTCCATGGAAAAATACAAGATCTATCTTATATTTTTTAGCTAAATTTCTTAGTTCCTCTTGAAGTTTATATTGATGCCAGCTTGCAGATAATTTTCCAGCATCTTTACTAGAGTCAGAATATCCAATCATTACCTCTTGTTTTGAGTTAATCATTTTTCTGTACCAAGGAAGTTTAAATAAATTTTGCATAACACCTTTGGCATTCTTTAAATCATCTAAAGTTTCAAAAAGCGGTACTACTCTTAACAAATTTTTTGTTTCAGCTTGTAATTGTAATAAATAAACAGATAAAATATCAGATGCTTTTGAAGTCATTGAAATCACATAGGCGCCCAAACATTGCTCAGGTTCTTTAGATA
>CACJRE010000004.1 GCA_902595745.1 uncultured Pelagibacteraceae bacterium | reverse complement strand
TTGGTGGGGCTTCACAAAGCTCAAAAAAATTTATTGATATAATTAAAAAAACCTTTAATTAACCCCCATGGAAAATATATTGTTAGTAATTAACATCATCCTTGCTCTAATTTTAGTCTCTCTAATACTTTTGCAAAAATCAGAGGGTGGAGCTTTAGGAATTGGAGTTTCTCAAGAAAACTTCATGCTATCAAGATCTGCTGGTGGATTTATGACCAAAGCAACAGCGATAGTAGCTACATTATTTATTATATGCAGTTTATCATTAACTATAATTTCCAGAGCTGAATTAATACCAACAAGTTCAGTTTTAGATACTATTGAAGAAAAAACAGAAGATACTCCTTCAATACCTGAAAATAATTAATTAACACTTTCCATTTCAATTTTTATTCGCTATAAGATAATTCCATGGCGCGATATATATTTGTCACCGGCGGCGTGGTTTCTTCTTTAGGAAAAGGACTTTCTTCAGCATCATTAGCTTATTTATTACAGTCTAGAGGTTATAAAGTTAGATTAAGAAAACTAGACCCTTATCTAAATGTAGATCCTGGAACAATGAGTCCATTTCAACATGGTGAGGTTTATGTAACTGATGATGGTGCGGAAACTGATTTAGATCTTGGTCATTACGAAAGATTTTCTGGTGTATCAGCAAAAAAATCTGACAATATTACAACTGGAAAAATTTATAGCGATGTTCTCAAAAAAGAAAGAAAAGGTGAGTACTTAGGAAAAACAGTTCAAGTAATTCCACATATTACTGATCGCATAAAACAATTTATTGAAAACGATTCATCAAAAGAAGATTTTGTAATTTGTGAAATTGGTGGAATAGTAGGTGATATAGAAAGTTTACCATTTGTAGAGGCGATTAGACAGTTTGCAAATGATGTGGGTAAAAAAAATGCATTATTCATTCATTTAACATTAGTACCTTACTTGAAAGCATCTGATGAGATAAAAACAAAACCTACCCAACATTCAGTTAAAGAACTAAGAAGTATAGGAATACAGCCAGATATAATAATTTGTAGATCAGAAAGACCAATACCAATTGAACATAGAAAGAAAATTTCTTTATTTTGTAATGTTGATATTAAAAATGTAATTGAAACTGTTGATGTTAGAACTATTTACGAAGCTCCAATGAGTTTTTTTAGAGAAAAACTTGATGTTCAAGTTCTAAATTATTTCAAATTAAAATCGAAAAAATCTGCAAACTTAAATCCATGGAAAAAAATTACTAAAATTATTCTTAATAATAAAAAACAAGTAAACATTGCTATTATTGGAAAATATGTGGAATTAAAAGATGCTTATAAATCTTTAGATGAAGCATTAACCCATGGAGGAATCAGTAATAAGATCAAAGTGAATTTAGTTAGAATAGACTCTGAAAAATTGAAAATTTCTGAAATTAAGAAGAAGCTTAAAAATATTTCAGGAATATTAATTCCTGGTGGTTTTGGAAAAAGAGGCACTGATGGAAAAATTGAAGCTATTAAACATGCAAGATTAAATAAAATTCCTTTTTTAGGAATTTGTTATGGAATGCAAATGGCAATCATTGAATTTGCAAGAAACGAATTAAAGTTAAAAAATGCCACATCAAGCGAGTTTGATAAAAAAGGGTTACCTATAATTGGATTAATTAACGAATGGACCAAAGATGGCCAAATGATTAAGGGAACGGATAAAGATTTAGGAGGCACAATGAGATTAGGTTCTTATGATGCAAAACTAAATAATAATTCTAAGATAAGAAAAATTTATAAATCTAAAATAATTAAAGAGAGACACAGACATAGATATGAAGTGAATATAGCTTATAGAGATAAATTTGAAAAAAAAGGTATGATTTTTTCTGGTTTATCTCCTGATAATAAGTTACCTGAGATTATAGAGTTAAAAAATCATCCTTGGTTTATAGGGGTTCAGTTTCACCCTGAATTTAAATCTAGACCTTTAGCCCCACATCCTTTATTCTCATCATTTATCAAAGCAGCTAAAAATCATAAATGAGTAGTAAAAAAGTTAATTGCGGAAATATAGAAATTTCAAATAATAATAAGATTTGTATTATTGCAGGACCTTGTCAGCTTGAAACTGAGCAGCACGCAATGGATATGGCTGGCCAAATCAAGGAAATTACAAATAAATTTGGTCTTGGATTTATTTACAAAACTTCTTTTGATAAAGCTAATAGAACCAGTCTTAAAGGTGAAAGAGGAGCAGGATTAGAAGCTTCTCTTCCGGTATTTGATAAAATTAAAAAGGAATTGAACATTCCGATTTTAACGGACATTCATAACGCAGAACAATGTTCATTGGTAAAAGATCATGTTGATATTTTGCAAATACCTGCATTTTTATGCAGACAAACAGACCTTTTAATCGCTGCTGCAAAAACTAATAAAATCATAAATGTGAAAAAAGGACAATTCTTAGCTCCATGGGACATGGTGAATGTCACTAAAAAAATAGCAGACTCTGGAAATGAAAATATTTTAGTGACTGAAAGAGGTGCAAGTTTTGGATACAACACTTTAGTTTCTGATATGAGATCTTTACCAATTATGGCTAAGAATGGTTATCCAGTAATTTTTGATGCAACACATTCAGTACAGCAGCCGGGTGGTCAGGGTGAATCTTCTGGTGGTCAAAGAGAGTTTGTTGAATATTTAGCAAGAGCTGCAGTTGCTGTTGGTGTTGCAGGAGTATTTATTGAAACTCATCAAGATCCTGATAACGCTCCGTCAGATGGTCCCAACATGGTTCCTTTAGATAAGTTAGAAAACTTACTCAAACAGTTAACAGATATAGATAATTTAATTAAAAGCGGTGAGTAAAATTTTAAAAGTAAAAGCTAGACAGGTTTTTGATAGCAGAGGTAATCCAACCGTTGAAGCTGAAGTCTATGTAAAAAATAACAGTGCTACTGCTATTTGTCCTTCTGGAGCATCTACTGGAACATTTGAAGCTTACGAAAAAAGAGACAATAAAAATAAAAGATATTTAGGAAAAAGTGTTTTTAATGCTGTTAATTTAGTTAATTCAAAAATTTCAAAAAAATTAAAAGGTCATAGCGTTCATAATCAAGAGAGAATTGATGCATTTCTAATCAATCTTGATGGCACAAGACAGAAAACAAACCTTGGTGCTAATGCTATGTTAGCAGTTTCAATGGCGGTTAAAAAACTTTCAGCTAAAATAAAAAAGATACCATTGTATAAAACATTTTTTGTTAGAAATAATTTTCAACTACCATATCCATTAATGAACATAATTAATGGTGGAGCACATGCTAACAATGGACTTAGAATACAAGAGTTTATGATCAGACCAGATAGAGCAAAAAGTTTCTCTGAAGCAATGAGAGTATGTTTTTTAGTTATTAAACATTTAAGTAAACTCATTAAAGACAAAGGTTTATCGACTTCAGTAGGCGATGAAGGGGGATTTGCTCCTATGATTAGCAGTAATAATCAAGCTTTAGACTTGATTGTTTTAGCTATTAAAAAAGCAGGATTTAAAAATGGTAAAGATGTTTCAATATGTCTTGATGTAGCTGCAAATGAGTTATTTAGAAAAAATAAATATTCAATTCACTCGAAAAATTTTATTTCAGTTGAGAAATCAATTAAAGAATATCAAAAAATTATCAAAAAATATAAAATTAAATCAATTGAGGATCCTTTTGCAGAAAACGATTGGATGGCATGGAATAAATTAATGAAATCAGTTAAGAAAGTTCAAATTGTTGGAGATGATTTGTATGTGACTAATCTTGAAAGATTAAAAAAAGGGTTTTTAAATATTTCTTCAAATTCAATTTTGATTAAATTAAATCAAATTGGTACAGTTTCTGAAACTTTAGATGTCATTAAATTTGCTCAAACCATCGGTTATAAAACAATTATTTCTCACCGATCTGGAGAAAGTGAGGACACATTTATTGCAGATCTAGCAGTTGGAACAAACTCTAATCAAATTAAAACTGGGTCATTAGCAAGATCTGAAAGAGTTGCAAAATATAATCAATTAATTCGTATTGAAGAAGAACTTGGAAAAAAAGCGAGGATGAATAAGATTAATTAATGTTAAGATTAATAAAAAAAAATTATTTTTTATTAATTTCAGTATTTTTGATTTTGTACTTTGGGTTTAATCTTGTATCTGGGGAAAGGGGACTTTTTTCTTATATTGAAAAAAAAGAACTTTTGTCAAACTTGAAAAATGAGGAAATATCCTTAACTAAGAAAATAGCTGATCTAGACCATAAGAACTCACTATTAAGTTCAAATTTAGATCTTGATTATGTGGAAACTTTAATTAGAGAGAGGTTCTTATTTGGTAAAGAAGGCGAGACAATATATATAATTAAAAAAGATGAAAACTAGACATCCTGAAAAAGAAAACAAACCAATCAATCCAATTAAAAAAAAACCAGACTGGATAAGATCTAAACTATCAAATAGTAAAGAGTTTTTTTTAACTAAAACAATTGTAAACAATAATAATTTAGTTACTGTTTGTCAGGAAGCTAATTGCCCAAATATTACTGAGTGTTGGAGCAAAAGACATGCAACATTTATGATAATGGGAGATACATGCACAAGAGCGTGCGCTTTTTGTGATGTTAAAACTGGATTACCTGGAAAATTGGACCAACTTGAACCTGTAAAAATTGCTCAAGCTGTAAAAAAATTAAATTTGAAACATGTGGTTATTACATCTGTAGATAGAGATGATTTAGATGATGGTGGATCCGAACATTTCTTTGAAACAATTAATCAAACAAGAAAACAAAACCCAAAAACTACTATTGAAGTTCTAACACCAGATTTTTTAAGAAAAGGGGATGCGTACAAAAGAGTATTAGATGCAAATCCAGATGTGTTTAATCATAATATTGAAACTGTGCCAAGTTTGTATTTAAAAGTCAGACCGGGCTCAAGATATTTTTCATCATTAGAACTTTTAAAAAATGCAAAAAAAGTTAACAAAAATATTTTTACTAAATCAGGAATTATGGTCGGTCTAGGTGAAAGTAGAGATGAAATTTTACAAGTAATGGACGATTTAAAAGCTGCTGATGTAGATTTTTTAACAATTGGTCAATACTTACAACCTTCAACTAAACACTATCCATTAGATAGATATTATACACCAAAAGAATTTGATGATTTAGGAATGATAGCAAAAGCAAAAGGTTTTTTGCTAGTATCATCATCACCTTTAACTAGATCCTCTTATCATGCTGACGAAGATTTTGCTAAACTTCAACAAAACAGATTAAATCAAAATTAATGCCCCAAGCATCAGTTACACGTCATATTAAACGTGATAAACAAAAACTAATCGATTTTGTTTTAGATATAGAAAAATATCCTGAATTCATCCCATTTTGCATAGACTCAAAAATTTATGAGATAAAAGATGAGGTCAATGAAATAAAAATTATTGCAGATTTGACAATTGGCAAAAGGCCTTTCGTAGACACTTATAAGAGCGATGTAAGATATGACAAAAAAAATGATTCAATTCATGTAACCAATATTGATGGGCCTTTAAAGCATCTTGAAAATAATTGGAAATTTATTCAAAAAGATAAATTAACCGAAGTTCAATTCGATGTTGACTTTGAAATAAAGAATAAGTTTTTAAATTTGATAATGGAAAAATCGTTTCAATTTGGTCTTAACAAAATCGCAGATGCATTTCAGAATAGAGCTGAAAAGTATTAGATAAAAATTCTATTTTTTGGTAATATTTTTTTATGCTAAATTTATTTAAAATAATCTTATCTGTTTTAGTGATGTCTTTTTCTTTTAATTCATCCTCTTATTCTGAATTTAGTTATTATGGATCTTTAGACCCAACTAAACACTATAAAAATTTAAAAAATCGTTCCTACAATGATAAAATTGGTAGAAAAGATCTTTGGATAGATAAGTCAATAAATTTAGATGTAATTGAATTTAAAATAAATCATCAAAGAAAAGTTTTACCCGATGATTATTTCAACAGAAAAAGCTGCAAACCATTCTTTAACAAACCTTATATGGATGCTGTAGCTCAGGGAAAATTAATACGTGGATTAGAAAAATTATATAACGAACCTTTGATGGTTGTTGGTAAAGGATATGATAAGAAAAAAGTTTTATCTGGTGCCCCAGATGGTGCAAGAGAAGAAACACAAATATTAAGACTATGGTTAACACAATATGTTTGTGAAAATGAAAATGTAGAATTTAAAAAAAAACTTGCAAAAGAAATTAAACTTTTTTTACTTAAGTGGGCAGAATCAGGAGCATTTATGAAAACTAGGAAAAATAATAGCGATACATATTGTTGTATTCAGGATGGTGTTCTTAATATGAATTATAATATGTCAGATTTTCTCACAGCTTATTTAGTTGTTACTCAAGATTTTCCTGATGATCCCAATAATGAAAAAATCATTATTAACTGGGTTAAAAAATATATGAAAAAATATGGAAATAGACATTTTAAAAAAGACAGCGTTGGTCAGTTTTTTAATCAGCATGCTGTACTTAGAGATTATCTTAATTTAAAAATTGCTATTCTTACAAATGATAATAAGCTTTTTGCCAATGCTGCTAAAAGAGCATTAATATTTTTAGCTCAATCAACACCTGAAGGTATTTACCCATATACTGCTGTTAGAGGACAAAAAGCAACATTTTACAATCATGAAGTTATGAATGATTATACTCATTTATTAGAAGTATTGAGAGCTCAAGATTATGATTTATATAATTTTGAACTAGCTGGAAGAAGTTATAAAAAAAATGCAGAATTTTTAATGGGTGTTTGGATGAATTATGACTGTGCAAAAGGTTTCACATATGAAAATTATACTAATGTAAAATTACAAACAGGTACTTCTTATAGATTATGTGAACAAATTTCATCGAATGAGAAATATGAATTACTACAATATTATGCAAAAATTAACGCAGGGTCAGATGGTAGGTTGCCCGATAGATCAGACCCCAAAGTTCAAAATTTAACAAATTATAAAGGCGGAAATTTAGAATGGGTTATTTTTTTTCATAGAAAATTTCCAGACAACAAGTATTCAAAAATATCTCAAGAATTGGCACTTATTAGTAATTTAAAAAAGAGCAAATGGAGGTCTAAAGGACATGGTTTAATTACTTCTGCAATTTTTTCTTACGTTCCTGATAAAAATTAGATTAAATCAATAATTATCTTAATAACTTTTTTTACAGTTAATGTTTGAATAGAATTACGATTTTTTGATTTAAATTTATTTTCTTTAACAAGTACTGTTTTACCTTTTTGAATACCAATATAAACCAAACCAACTGGTTTGTTTTTAGAGGCTCCACCTGGTCCAGCTATGCCAGTTATGGACACATTAATTTTACTCTTTGAAATTTTTGATAAGTTCTGGACCATTGATTTGCAGCATTCTTTGCTTACAGCCCCATATTTTTTAATTATTTTTTTATTTACTTTTAATATCTTTATTTTTGCTTGATTAGAGTATGTAGTTAAACCCATTTGAAAGTATTTTGATGAATTGGCTAATTTAGTTAAATTATGAGCCAATAATCCACCTGTACAAGATTCAGCAACAGAAATGGTTAATTTTTTTTTAATTAATTTTTTATGAAGTAATTGAATGGTCATTAGAATTTAAGATTTATCAAGTAAATTAATATCATTGAATATAATCCAGCCATTATATCATCCATGATTATTCCAAAATAATTTTTAAAATTTTTATCAAAATAACTAACTGGAAAAGGTTTAAAAATATCAAAAAATCTAAAGAATATAAAAGATAACACATAATAGATTTCAATTGTTAGACTTAATTCATTAATTTGACTTAAGTACAAAACCAAAATTAATGGCATAGCTTGACCCAAAACCTCATCAATAACAATTTGTCTAGGATCTTTATTTTTAAATTCAGTTTCAGCATCTTTAACTGCATAAAAAGAATAGAAAAATAAAAGAGTAAAAAAAATTATTGAAAATTTAAGATCTGTATATCCAAGATGTTCATAGGCAATGTATACAAATATAGTTGTAACGAGTGACGTTACTGTTCCTGGCATTTTAGTTAAATAACCATAACCAAAAAAAGTTGATATTAAGACGTTAATCTTTTTCATTGTGATATTGAACAAATAACTTCACAAGCTATTGCTTTTTCCTTTCCAATTAGTCCTAATTTTTCAACTGTTTTACCTTTTAGATTAATTAAATTCTTATTTAAATTTAATAAATAAGATAAAGAATTTATTATTTGAACTCTATACTTAGAAACTTTTGGTTGTTCACAAATCAAATTTATATCCAAATTATTAATATAAAAATTATTTTTATTTAAAATTTTAATAATAGGTTTTAACATTTTAGGTGATCTAATATTTTTAAATTTATTTTTATTATCTGGAAAAAAAGTACCAATATCTTTTTTTCTCATGGCACCTAATAAAGCATCTATAATTGAATGTAAAATTACATCTCCATCAGAGTGACCTTTTAATCCAGAATGATATGGAACTTTTATACCACCTAAGTAAAGTTTTTTATTTTTAATTAATCTATGAATATCAAATCCAATCCCAAAGTAGGTTTTTGTATTATTAATATCTTCTTTGAAGGTAATTTTATTATTTAAAGTTTCACCATTAATAAATTTAATTTTTAAATTATTGTTGATGAATAAAGTTGCTTCATCTTGAATTATATTATTTTGTTTAATTGAAAGATCATAAATATCTTTAAATTTAAAAGCTTGAGGTGTTTGTGTTAAATAAGAATTTTTTCTCTCAAGATTGAATAGTTGGTTCTTAACTTTATATTTAATTGAGTCTTTTGATGAAATAACAGGAATAGACGCTTTGTTTGTTCTAAGAGATTTAATCAAGGTTTTTAAAAGATTAATCGTGAAATTAGGTCTTGCAGCATCATGGATTAAAACATTATTTGGTTTAAATTTTTTAATATGTTTTAATGCAATTAGTGAGGAGTCAGATCTTTCTTTACCACCCTTGATTATTAAAACATTTTTTGAATATTTTTTTTTAATTTGTTTTTTATCATTAACAACAAGAACAATTTTTTTAAAAAGTTTTGATATAATTGCTTTATCTAGAGAATGTTCAAAAAGTGCCTTATTTTTATATGTAGTAAATTGTTTGGGTTTATTTGAATTAAACCTTTTGCTTTGTCCGGAGGCAAGTATTATAAAATAATTATTCATTATTTAAGGTGGTTATTTTTTACGAATGTACGAATTTATTAAAAAAAACATATATCTAATATTTCTATTTATTATCACATTATCTATAGGTTTTTTAACTTTTTTAACTTTTATTGATAAAAGTTTAATAGAACTTTCAAGTCAAAATTTACAATATTTATTAGTTTTGAATATTGTTTTATTGACACTCCTTTTTATTTTTATTTTTCTGGAGATAAAAAAAGCAATTAAAAATGACATTGATAAAGATGGATTAAAATCAAATAAAAAATATATAACTTATTTTGCACTTTTTACATTTATACCGTCATTACTTATATCTATATTTTCTTTATTTCTTTTTTCTTTTGCGCTTGAAAAATATTTTGACAAAAAAGTTACTACGGTTGTTAACAACTCCTATGAGTTGGCCAAAGATTATGTTGAAGAAGTAAGAAATAAAATTCAATCAGAAATAGTTCTAATTGCTTTTGATTTAAACAAAAGTAAAAAATTTCTTAATGATAAAGAAAAAGAATATAAAAGATTTTTACAAACCCAAAAATTAATTCGTGGTGTTGACGAAATACATGTAATTAATTCTGATAAAAAACTTTTATTCTCTACATTAGGAAATGATGCCCCTTACATTCCTCCAGTTGATGAGGCCTTAAATCTTGTTTTAGATGATGACCGTCCTTTAAAAATAATAAATGCTTTAGAAAATAGATCTGCAGCCATTATGCGTTTACAAAACTTTGAAGATAGATTTATATATGTTGTAAAGTATCTTGATAAAGATATTTCTAGATACTTAACTGAGTCTGAAGAGGCTATTAATTTCTATTATACAGTTGAAGAAAAAAGTACAGGAATAAAAATTTCTTTTGCAATTATCTATATAATAATTGTTTCACTTTTATTATTCATATCTATTTCAATAGCAATTAGATTTTCTTCTAGGTTTTTTCGATCGATTAATAATTTAATTTTAGCATCAAGCTCAATTGGTAAAGGAAATTTAGATATAAAAGTTCCTGAGGTAAAAACTGATAAAGATTTAGAAATATTGAATAAAAATTTTAATCAAATGATTAAGCGATTGAAAGATCAACAAGAAAAATTAATTATCAATGAAAGACATGAGGCATGGGGAAGTTTAGCCAGAAAACTTGCTCATGAAATTAAGAATCCATTAACTCCAATCCAATTAACAATTGATAGATTAAAAAATAAATATTCAACTGAATTAGATGAAAAAAATAAAGAAAATTTTAAAGAAAATTTGAAAATAATTAATAACCAAATTAAACAAATAGAAAAATTAGTTAATGAATTTTCTGATTTTGCAAGAATGCCAAAACCTGTATTTCAAAAAAATGATTTAATCATATTAATAAAAGATAATATAAAATTATTACAACAATTAGACCAAAATATTAAAATTGAATTTATTCATAATAATCAAAAATTGTTTTTAGAAGGTGATAAAGAACAATTAAGTAGAGTTTTTCTAAACTTAATTAAAAATTCTATTGAAAGTATTCATCAAAAAGCTGAAAAAGTCAGTGATTTTAACAAAAATATAAGTATTGAAGTTAGTGACTTTGATAGTCATATAGATATCGTAATTAATGATAATGGAGTTGGATTCAATAATTTGAATAATAATATTAAAGAGATTTTAAACCCATACTTTACAACCAAAAAAGAAGGAACAGGACTAGGTCTATCAATTGTAAACAAAATAATTAATGATCATAATGGTAATATCGAATTTAAATCTAAAACTGATGGTGCAATAGTTAAAATTACATTTATAAAATAATGAGTGCTGAGATTTTAATTGTCGATGATAACGCTGATATTAGAAATATCATTAATGAACTAATTGTTGATGCTGGTTATAAAACAAGAATTGCTGCTAATTATAATCAAGCTCTTTCGGAGATAGATAAAAAATTACCTGATGTGGCAATACTAGATGTAAAACTAGATAAAGGTGACAATGATGGTATTGAACTACTATCTCATATCAAAACAAAAAATAAAGATGTTCCAGTAATCATAATTTCTGGTCATGCTAATATTGAAATGGCTATAAAATCATTACATCACGGTGCATTTGAATTTATTGAAAAACCCTTTGATCAAGAAAGATTGTTAAATTTTGTAAGTCGAGCTGTTGAAAATTATAATCTAAAAAAACAAAATAGAGAATATGAAAGTAAATTATTTTCATCATACGATCTAATAGGCAATAGCAAAAACACAATTAATATAATTGATCAAATAAAAAAGATTTCTCTAACAGAAAGTAGGGTTTTTATTCATGGACCATCAGGCTCTGGCAAAGAGTTAGTAGCTAGAAAAATTCATAAAAATTCTTCAAGAAACAAAAAACCATTTATTGTATTAAATGGTGCATTATTAGACTCAAACAAATACGAACTTGAATTATTCGGTGAAGAAAAAGAAAACGGATCAATTTCATATGGTGCATTAGAAAAAGCAAATATGGGAACTTTACTTATTGACCAAATTTCAGAAATACCTCTCGATATACAATCTAAAATTTTAAGAGTTTTAACTGATCAAAAATTTAAAAGAGTAAATGGTAATAGTGATATTAGTGTTAATGTTAGGTTAATTTGTTCCTCTAGTAAGGATTTAAAAAAAGAAATTCAAATGGGAAATTTTAGAGAGGATTTGTTTCATAGAATTAATGTGTTTGAAATTAATATTGAACCATTAAGTCAAAGAATTTCAGATATTCCATTATTGATTAAATATTTTTCTAAAAAAATATCAGAGAATTATAATATTAAAGAGTTAGAAATAGATGAAAACAATAGTTACATTTTAAACCACAACTGGAAAGGTAATGTTAGAGAATTAAGAAACTTAATTGAGAGAATAGCGATATTACAACCCGATACTAAAGAAAAAATTTCAAATATTATAAAAGAGTCACTTAAAATTGATAATTTTGATGATCAAATTGCAGAAAATAGCCTTTCTGTGCCACTAAAAGAAGCTAGAGAAAAGTTTGAAAAAGAGTATTTAACTATCCAATTAAAAAAATTTAATGGCAATATTTCAAAAACTGCAAATTTTGTTGGAATGGAAAGAAGTGCCTTACATAGAAAATTAAAAGGTTTAGGAATAAAAGAATTTAATTAAAATGAACATAATCATTTGTGGTGCTGGTAGAGTAGGTTTTACTATTGCTAAGCAGTTAACTGAACAAGGTCATTCAATAACAGTTATTGACCAATCTAGTGAAGATATACAAAAAATTGATGAGTCTTTAGATGTTAAAGCAATCGTTGGAAAAGCTACTTATCCATCAATTTTAGAAAAAGCCAATGCTTCTGAAGCGGATATGATTATAGCTGTTACACGTAATGATGAAATTAATATGGTTATATGTCAAATAGCTTTTTCAATTTTTAATATTCCAAAAAAAATCGCAAGAATAAGATCTCAAGATTACTTAAATCCAAAATTTACAACTGTTTATAATAAAGAAAATTTACCAATTGATGTAATTATTTCACCAGAACTTGAAATAGCAAAATCTATTCAAAGAAAATTAGAAGCACCAGGTGCTTTGGACAGTGTCCCTTTTGCTGATAATAAAATCAGATTATTAGAAATTTTGATCAATGATAATTGTAAATTAATTAATATAAAATTAAATGAATTAACTAAAAAACATCCAAATCTTGATGCAAATATAATTGGAGTAATAAGAGGTGATAAATTTTTAATTCCCAAAAAAAATGATGAGATTAAAAAAAATGATAAAATTTATGTGATTATAAACTCATCTCAAATGTCCGAGACATTAGAAGCATTTGGTCACAATGAAAAAGTTTCAAAAAAAATACTAATTGTTGGTGGCGGTAATATCGGTTTTAATCTTGCTAAGAATCTAGAGGAAAGTTTAGATGCAGTAAGAGTTAAAATAGTAGAAAAAAATAAAGATCGATCAGAATTTTTAGCTAATGAACTCAATAATACCATTATAATAAATGGTGATGCCCTAGACGAAGAAGTATTGATTGAAGCAAATTTAGAAGAAGCTGAAACTGTTTTGGCTCTTACTAATGATGATGAAGATAATTTAATGGTGAGTGTTCTAGTTGAAAAATTTGCTAAAGATGACAATAAAATTGATGATAAAAGAACAATGGCATTAATTAATAAACCAAATTATTCTTTATTACAAAACTCTTTAAAGATAGATGATTTAATTGACCCAAGAATGAATACTGTTTCAAGTATTTTAAAACATATTCACAAAGGAACTATAGAGACAGCTTATACCATATTAAATGGAGAGTACGAAGTAATTGAAGCTGAAATTATTGAAACTTCAGAATTAATTAATAAAGAACTAAAAAATTCTAATTTACCAGAAGAAATAAGAATTGGAGCAGTTCTAAGAGATGATAAAGTAATAATCCCTAGATCAAATTTTGTATTTCAAAAAGATGATAGAGTTGTTTTTTTAGCTAAAAAAGACTCAATTTCAGTTGTAGAAAACATATTTAGAATAAGTTCTATATAAATATAAATGTCTCTATTTAGAGTAAAATATCTTAGTTTTTTTTTTCTTTTAGTATCAATTTTTTCTTTTTTGAATATTATCTATTCATATTACTTTAATTTATATTTAAATCTTAACACATACTATTTTAGTTTATTTTCATCTTTATTTATTGCTTTAGTCTTTTACAAGATAAAAGAGATTACAAAAAAACCATCTATTTTTGAAAAAATTTTAACTGTTTTTTTAGGCTATATATTATTACCTGTAGTTTTATCATTACCTTTTTATTTTAGTATTTATAATTTAACTTTTTTAAACTCAATTTTTGAATCTGTTTCAGGATTTACCTCAACAGGATTTACCATATTTGATAATATTAAACATATTGATCAAGGTTTGATTTTATGGAGATCGTCAATTCAATGGATTGGTGGTTTGTATTTTTTATTTTCTATAATCTTTTTAATTGATATTTATGATGATAGTTTAAAAAAATCATTAACAAATTTTATCTCATTTAATAGTTCAGAAATATTTAAACAAACTATTAAGATTTTTATTTTATATTTTGGTATCACAATTTCGATTTTTATTATTCTAAATATTTTCGATATAAGGTCTTTTAATTCCTTAAACTTATCAATGACTATAATTTCTTCAGGTGGTTTTTTACCTACAAATAACCTTTCATCTATTCTAATTACTCAAACACAGATAATAATTTTTTCATTATCAATGTTAGTTTCTTTCTTTAGTATTTTCTTTATTTATAATCTAATTTTTTTAAGAAATAAGAATTTGAATTTTTTTTATGAAGATATTCATTTATTTTTATATTTTTTAATCACAACCACAATTTTTTTTACTTTTTTTAGTTTTGATAACAATTTTACTCATATTTTTTTATCTTTGGTTAGCAGTATATCCAACATAGGAATTTCACTAGAACTAGACCAGTCAAATTTGAATTTTATTTATTTAATCTTGGTTATTATTGGAGGCTCTTTTTTCTCTACTAGTTCTGGATTGAGGTTTTTAAAAATATACTCTTTAACTAAATACTCAATAAATCAGATTTTATCCTTTAGTAAACCCAAGAATGTTTTTATGAATAAATTAGTATTTTCTAAAATCAATTTCAATTTTAAAGAAATAAATAAATATTTTTTAACTATTTTAATCTTTATAGTTTCATTATTTGTTTTAACTTCATTGCTAAGTTTGAGTAATATTAACTTTGAAAGTTCTTTTAAATTAGCTGTATTAACTTTAATGAATACTGTTAATTCTTCTGCCTATGGTTTAAGTGATTTTGATTTTAATGATATGCAATTTTTAACTAAATCTTTTTTGATTTTTTTTATGATTATCGGTAGAGTTGAACTCTTATCTCTGCTTTTAATAGCTAAAAAATTTCTTTTTAAATATTGATTAAGTATTATATATGTATCTGTAGTAATTTTTTGCGCCCTTAGCTCAGCTGGATAGAGCATCGGTTTTCTAAACCGAGGGTCGCACGTTCGAGTCGTGCAGGGCGCACCATTTTCTAGATATATCCACTTTACATTTTTTTATACTATATGTAGTTATAGTTTTTCTAAATTTATCAATTTACTTTGATGAACCTTAGATAATGATAAAAGATAAACCTAATTCAAAAATTATTTTTGAATTATTTGTTAACAAATAAAAATAACTAAAAGGAAGAATAATGTTTAAATACTTAAAACAATTAACTTCTTTAGTAGCAATGGTTGCTGTGTTGTTTACTTTTTCAACAGAGTCTATGGCTGCTAAAAAATCTAAAACACTTAAAAACACTCAAAAGAAGGGTTTTGTAAGATGTGGAGTATCTCAGGGTCTACCAGGATTTTCTAATGCTGATGCAGCAGGAAATTGGACTGGTGTTGATGTTGACGTATGTAGAGCGGTAGCTGCTGCAGTACTAGGTGATGCAAACAAAGTTAAGTTTACACCACTAAGTGCTAAAGAAAGATTTACAGCTTTAACTTCTGGTGAGATTGATATCTTATCAAGAAACACAACTTGGACTCTTTCTAGAGATGCTGATATCGGACTAACTTTCGTTGGAGTAAACTTCTACGATGGTCAAGGTTTCATGGTTAGAAAAAGTTCTGGTATTACTTCAACAAGTCAATTCAAAGATGGAATCTCAGCTTGTACTAACATTGGTACAACAACTGAGTTAAATATGAGAGACTTCTTTAACTCTAAAGGAATTTCTTATACTCCAGTTGCTTTTGAAAAAGCTGATGAAGTTGTAGCTGCTTATGATGCTGGTAGATGTGATACTTACACTACTGATAAATCAGGTTTAGCTGCTCAAAGAACAAAAATGTCTAACCCAGATGAACACATCGTGTTACCTGAAACTATTTCAAAAGAGCCATTAGGCCCAGTTGTTAGACAAGGTGACTCAGTATGGGAAGATATCGTAAGATGGTCTTTAAATACTATGATCGAAGCTGAGGAGTACGGTGTTACTTCTGCAAATGCTGACATGATGAAAACTTCAGAAAACCCACAAATCAAAAGATTAGTTGGTGCTGAAGGTGAAATGGGTGCTGCATTCGGTTTAGATAACGAGTGGAACTTAAGAATTATCAAACAAGTTGGAAACTATGGTGAAAGTTATAAGAGAAATATAGCTGACACTGGTATTTTACCAGACAGAGGTCCAAATGAGTTATGGACTAAAGGTGGTATTTTATACGTTCCACCATCAAGATAATTTATAGTTATAAATTAATAAAAAGGGCTAGATTTATCTAGCCCTTTTTTTATAGTAACTCACAAAATGAAATTTAAAAAAATACTTCCTCAATTCCTTACATTGCTATTTATAGTTTTGATATTTGGGTTCTTTACAATGAATGCCCAAGTAAATATGGATAATAGAGGTATTGAATTTGGTTTTGGTTTTTTATCACAGGAAGCCTCTTTTGATATTCAGTTTTCTTTAATTGATTACGATGGATCAAGATCATATGCACGAGCATACTTAGTAGGATTGTTAAATACTTTATTAGTATCTTTTATAGGTATTATTTTATGTACAATTTTAGGAGTAATCATTGGTGTAGCAAGATTATCACCAAACTATTTAATTAATAAAACAGCAAGTTTTTATGTAGAATTTTTTAGAAACGTTCCTTTGCTTTTACAGATATTTTTTTGGTACTTTGCAGCTTTAAGAGCATTACCAATGCCAGAAGACGCTCCATTAATTTTTGGATCATCTTACATGACAATTAAGGGACTTTATACAATTGCACCTGTTTGGAATAATTTTGATGTATTTTTTATTGCTTTAATAATTGCTTTAATAGTTATTTATTTTTTCAATAAATTTGCAAAAAGAAAACAAGAAGAAGAGGGAAAGCAATATCCAAAATTTTTTATATCACTTGGAATTTTTATAGTTATACCAGCGTTAACATTTATAGTTGGCGGTGTTGATTTGTCCTGGAGTTTTCCAGAGTTAAAACAATTAGCTAAAACTTCATTTACTTATGAAGGAGGCCTTGGAATACCACCTGAATTAATTGCCTTAACTTTGGCTCTTACACTTTATACTGCTACTTTCATAGCTGAAAATGTTAGAGCTGGAATTCAAGGAGTTGGAAAAGGTCAAAAAGAAGCAGCAGCCTCTATTGGATTAACACCTAGTCAGGTTTTAAAATTAGTTATCATGCCTCAAGCATTAAGAATAATTATACCACCAACAACAAACCAATATTTAAACTTAACTAAAAACTCCTCTTTGGCTGCCGCAATCGCTTATCCAGATTTAGTTTTAGTTTTTGCTGGTACGGCAATGATGCAAACAGGAAGAGCAATTGAAATTGTTGCTATAACAATGGCAACATATTTGTCAATAAGTCTAACTATTTCAGTATTCATGAACTGGTACAATAAACGGATTGCGATACAGGAAAAATAACAATGAGCAATATAAATTTCTTAAAACCAAATAAAGAAAATCTTAATTTGTTTTTAGCTTTAGGAGCTTTATTTTTTTTCTTAGGGATAATTGATTTTTGTTTAAATAATTTTTATGAAAAAAATATTACAGGATTTTTACCTAGATTTATAAGTTTCTTTACACCACTAATTTTTGGAATGATTGGTCTTCATTTAATAAGAATAGAATATTCTGGAATAAAATTTTTAGATGAAATTAATAAAAATATTAATACCAACAATTTCAATGCAGCTTTAAGTGTAAGTATTATTATTCTTATTATTTTTGGAGTGGCTCCATTACTTAATTGGTTCATATTAGATGCAAATTTTGTAGGAGATACAAAAGAAGCTTGTACTGGTGGGGGAGCATGTTGGGTATACATTAAAGTATGGTTTAACAGATTTATTTATGGAATGTATCCTAATGCGGAGCAATGGAGAGTTAATGCTACATTCATAATTGTTTTGACATTAATGGGACTTGGGTACTTTTTTCCAGCTAAGTTTAAAAAATATTTAACTTTTTATTATGTTATCTTTTTACCAATAATTTCATTTTTACTTATTTACTATTTAATTTCTGGAGGAGAATTTGGTTTAGAGTGGGTTGAAACTGGTGCTTGGGGAGGACTTTCCCTAACATTTATTGTTTCATTCTTTTCACTTATTTTCTGTTTTCCAATTGGAATGATGTTAGCACTTGGAAGAAGATCTGACCTAGGTGTCATAAAATATTCTTCACTATCATTTATTGAATTTTGGAGAGGTGTACCATTAATTACAGTATTATTCATGTCTGCGGTTATGTTTCCTATGTTTTTGCCTGACGGTACTTATGTAGATAAGTTAATAAGAGTTATAGTAGCAATCACATTGTTTGAAGCAGCCTACACAGCTGAAGTGATAAGAGGAGGTCTTCAGGCTTTACCTAGAGGTCAGTACGATGCAGCAAAATCCCTAGGAATGGGATATTGGAAAATGCATTTATTAGTTATTTTACCTCAAGCTTTAAAATTAGTTATTCCCGGAATAGCCAATACATTCTTAGCTTTAGTAAAAGATACTCCATTAATCTTTGTAGTAGGGTTATTAGAGTTAGTCGGAATGTTAAACTTAGCGAAAACAAATCCTAAATGGCTTGGATTTTCAATGGAAGGTTACGTTTTTGCTGGAATAATATTCTGGATTATTTGCTACAGTATGAGTAAATATAGTCAAAAATTAGAATTAAAATTTAAAACAGATAGATAAATTATGTCAGATTCAATTATACAAATTAAAGAAGTAAATAAATGGTATGGTGACTTTCAAGTTCTTAAAGATATTAATCTTGAAGTTAAAGCTAAAGAAAAAATTGTTGTTTGTGGACCTTCAGGATCTGGTAAATCTACATTAATAAGATGTATTAATAGATTAGAGGAACATCAAAAAGGAAACATTATCGTTGATGGCACAGAAATTTCAGAAGATACTAAAAATATAGAACAAGTCAGAGCTGAAGTTGGCATGGTTTTTCAACAATTTAACTTATTTCCTCATTTATCAATTGTAGATAATTGTACGCTTGCTCCTATTTGGGTAAAAAAAATGCCAAAAAAAGAAGCAGAGGAATTAGCACTTAAGCACTTAGAAAGAGTTCAAATTTTAGATCAAGCTCAAAAGTTTCCTGGTCAACTTTCAGGTGGACAACAACAAAGGGTTGCAATAGCGCGAGCTTTATGTATGGAACCTAAAATTATGTTATTTGATGAACCTACATCAGCCTTAGATCCAGAAATGATTAAAGAAGTACTTGATGTAATGGTTAATTTAGCAAAAGAAGGTATGACGATGATAGTAGTTACCCATGAGATGGGTTTTGCAAAAGAAGTTGCAGATAGTATGATTTTTATGGACGAAGGAAGGATCGTAGAAAAAGCTGATACCAAAGAATTTTTTGCCAACCCTAAGAGTGATAGAACTAAGCTATTTTTAAGTCAAATTTTATAAAAAACTAAGATTTTTGACCTTAAATAATTGTTTTTTACAATCCCTATTTTCGTTTTTTGCATTCAACTTATACTTGACATGATTTTCTTAAATTTAATTTTTATAAAAAAATAAATAAATTTTTCTATTGCAGTAGCACTAATAAATTTGTTCAATATGTTTTTATAATTTAATTAAGAGGGGTCTTAATGGAAGATAATTTCAACAAACACTTGGGCAATAAGCTTAAACTAAGAAGATTAGCTTTAGGCCTAACTCAAACTAAAGTTGCAAAAGCAATTAACGTTACATTTCAACAAATTCAAAAATATGAAAAAGGGACAAATGGAGTAAGTTCAATTAGATTACTTCAGTTATCAAATTATTTAAAAGTTCCAATTAATTATTTCTTTGAAGATTTTTCAGAATACCTAATCAATTTAGAAAAATCTCAAGAAGGTCACATGAATGTGAATTATAATTTTTTAACAAAATTATATTCTGAACTTAGTGCCGACCAAAAACTTAAATTTAATAAATCTTTACAAATTTCAGGAACAGGAATTTCAAAAGCAGTATAATTTATTTTTTAAGACCCCAAATTCTAAGTTTGTAAGATCAATCATAAAAATTAATAAGAAAATTTTCAAATTAAATTAAGGATAATTTTTTTTGGCTCCTCGGGCAGGACTCGAACCTGCGACCAATTGATTAACAGTCAACTGCTCTACCAACTGAGCTACCGAGGAATGTAAAAAACTCAACTTACTTTTTTTTAGAACTAAAACAAGATTTTTTTTGGAGGCAACGCCCGGAATCGAACCGGGATACAAGGATTTGCAATCCTCTGCGTAACCATTCCGCCACGTTGCCATCTTGTATAGCTAATAGCTTCAGATGCCTTTTTATATTAAATTTTTCTCATTAGTCTATTAAATAACGATCTAAATTCATTATTGTTAATTTAGATTATTAAATTATAAACTTTACTCACCATGAGTAGCGATAAATATATACATTCTGATGTTGAAGATAAGATTTATGCTTATTGGGAAAAAAATAATCTTTTTAAACCTAAAGAAAATTCAAAAAAATTTTCAATTGTAATACCACCCCCTAATGTAACGGGTAGCCTTCATATGGGGCATGCTTTGAATAATTCAATTCAAGATTTATTAGTTAGATATCATCGAATGAATAATTTTGAAACCTTATGGCAACCTGGAACTGATCATGCTGGTATCGCTACCCAAGCCCTTGTTGAGAGAAAACTTACAACAGAAAAAATTGATAAAAATGAAATTGGTAGAGAAAAATTTATTGAAAAAGTATGGGAATGGAAAGAACAGTATGGTGACATAATTATTAATCAACTTAAAAAATTAGGATGTTCTTGTGATTGGTCTCGTAATGCTTTCACAATGGATGAAAATTTATCTAAATCAGTAATTAAAGTTTTTGTAGATCTTTATAATAAAAACTTAATTTACAAAGATAAAAAGCTTGTAAACTGGGATACGGTTCTAAAAACTGCAATTTCAGATCTTGAAGTTGATCAAAGAGAAGTTAATTCAAAAATTTATTATATTAAATATCCAATTGATGGAACTGATGAATTTATAACTATTGCAACTACAAGACCTGAGACAATGTTGGGTGATACCGCAATCGCTGTGAATCCAAAAGATGAAAGATTCAAATCGTTTGTTGGTAAAACAGTTACCATACCAATTGTTGGTAGAAAAATTAAGATTATAGAAGATGATTATGCAGATCCTGAACAAGGGACTGGCGCACTAAAGATTACCCCCGCGCATGATTTTAATGACTATGATGTAGGACAAAGAAATAATCTTGAAATTATTAATATATTTACTGAAGCTGGTAAAATTAATGAAAATGCACCGAAAGATTATATTGGTCTAGATAGATTTGAAGCCAGAAAGAGAATTTTAGAAAATCTTAAGGAAAAAGAATTTTTTGTGAAAGAAGAAAAAATTAAAAACAAAGTTCCTTATGGAGATAGATCTAATTCAATTATAGAACCTTTCTTGACTGAGCAATGGTTTGCAGATGCAGAAAAATTATCTGTAAAAGCAAAAGAAGTTGTTAATTCTAAAAAAACAAATTTCTTTCCTGAAAATTGGTCTAAAACATATTTTCAATGGATGAACAATATAGAACCATGGTGCATCTCTAGACAACTTTGGTGGGGTCATCAGATACCTGCTTGGTATGGACCTGATAAAAAAATCTTTGTAGCTATCAATGAGGAAGAAGCAAAACAATTAGCAAATAAACATTACGGTAAAGAAGAAAATTTAATTCGAGATCCGGATGTGCTAGATACTTGGTTCTCATCTGGTCTATGGCCATTTGCAACATTAGGTTGGCCAGATAATAAAGATTATGTCGAAAAATTTTATCCTACTTCAGTTTTAGTTACTGGTTTTGATATTATATTTTTTTGGGTTGCTAGAATGATCATGTTTGGAACAGAATTTTTAAACAAAGAACCATTTAAAGATATTTATGTTCATGCATTAGTAAGAGATGAAAAGGGACAAAAAATGTCTAAATCTAAAGGTAATGTTATTGATCCTTTAGATTTGATTGAAAAATATAGTGCGGATGCATTAAGATTTACTCTTCTTTCAATGGCTTCTCCTGGTACAGATGTAAAACTTTCTGAAGATAGAGTTAAGGGATATAGAAATTTTTTAAATAAACTTTGGAATGCTAATAATTTTTTAATCACAAATGAATGTGATTTATCTGATATTGATAAAGTTCCAAATTTATCCGTTAATATTAATAAGTGGATTTATGCTGAGTTAATTGAGGCAAAATCTAAAATTGAAAAAAATTTAGAGGATTACAGATTTGATGAAGCTGCAAAAAATGCTTATCAGTTTGCTTGGCACTCTTATTGTGATTGGTATTTAGAATTATCAAAAACAATATTATTTTCAGATAATGAAGACGCCAAATCTGAAGTTAAAAAGGTTTCAAGTTATATATTCAAGCAAATATTGATACTATTACATCCATTTATACCATTTGTTACTGAAGAAATTTGGCTTAAGAATAAATTTGACAAATCTGGCAATGATTATTTGATGTTTGCTAATTGGCCTACTGGTCAAATTAACAAAGATACTAGCACTGAACAGGTTGAAAACATTATAAGTATAATATCTGAAATTAGATCCTTTAAAAATGAGCTAAATGTGGGACCTGGTTCATTTATAGATATGTCTATAAAAAATATTAATGAAAACCAAAAAAAATTTATTAATGAAAACGAAATTATCCTTAAAAAACTAGGAAGAATAAATAATATTTTAAGTAGTGATTTAGATAAACCAGCTGCAACTATGGTCGTTTCTGGTGACTTATTTAAGATTTATTTTGATAAAGATATTGATTTAAAACTTATTAAGGAAAATTTAACAAATAAGCAAAATAGAATTCAAGAAGAAATGAATAAAATATCTCAAAGATTAGAAAATAAAAGTTTTGTAGATAGAGCGCCAAAAGAGATTGTTGAACAAGAAAAAACTAATTATAATAATTTGAAGAATGATATTGAAAAGATATCAGTAACTATAAAGGGTATATAATGGCAAAATTTAATAAAAAGAAACTTCCAAGCAGACATACATCATTAGGTGCAGATAGAGCCCCTCACAGATCATTTTATTACGCAATGGGTGAAACTGAAAAAGATGTAGCAAAACCATTTGTTGGCGTTGTATCGACTTGGAATGAGGCTGCTCCTTGCAATATTGCCCTTATGAGACAAGCTCAATCAGTTAAAAAGGGTGTAAGAGCTAATGGAGGAACTCCAAGAGAATTTTGTACTATTACAGTTACAGACGGTATTGCAATGGGCCATGAAGGAATGAAATCATCTTTAATATCAAGAGAAGTAATTGCAGACTCCGCTGAACTTACTGTTAGAGGTCATTGTTATGATGCTTTAGTTGGTATTGCTGGATGTGATAAATCTTTACCTGGATTAATGATGTCTATGGTTAGATTAAATGTTCCAAGTGTATTTATTTATGGCGGTTCAATTCTACCAGGAAGATACAAAGGTAAAGATGTAACTGTTGTTGATGTATTTGAGGCGGTTGGAAAACATTCATCTGGCCAAATGTCTGCTGCAGAACTTAGAAAATTAGAATTAGTTGCTTGTCCTAGTGCTGGTGCTTGTGGAGGTCAATTTACTGCTAACACAATGGCATGTGTATCTGAAGCAATTGGATTAGCATTACCTTATTCAGCTGGAACTCCCGCTCCTTATGAAGAAAGAGATAAGTATGCAAAAGAAAGTGGTAAAATGGTTATGAACCTTTTAAAAAAAGGAATTAAGCCAAGAGATATTGTAACTAAAAAGGCTTTAGAAAATGCCGCAACAATTGTTGCTGCAACAGGTGGATCTACAAATGCAGGTCTTCATTTACCTGCTATTGCAAATGAAGCAGGAATTAAATTTGATTTAATGGACGTTGCAAAAATATTTAAAAGAACACCTTATCTTGCAGATTTAAAACCTGGTGGAAAATATGTAGCAAAAGATATGTGGTTAGCAGGTGGCGTTCCAATGTTACTTAAAACTTTATATGAAGGTGGTTATATCCATGGTGATTGCATGACCGTTACTGGAAAAACCATGAAAGAAAATTTAAAAAGTATTAAATTTAATCCAAAACAAAAAGTAATGAGATCTTATAAAGATCCATTATCTCCAACAGGTGGTGTAGTTGGATTAAAAGGGAACTTAGCTCCTGAAGGAGCAATTGTTAAAGTTGCTGGACTTAAAAAATTACAATTTACTGGAAAAGCAAGATGCTTTGATAATGAAGAAAGTGCGATGAAAGCTGTTCAAAGCAGAAAGTATAATGATGGTGATGTAATTATTATTAGATATGAAGGTCCTGTTGGAGGTCCAGGTATGAGAGAAATGTTATCGACAACAGGTGCAATTTATGGTCAGGGAAAAGGGGAGAAAGTAGCTCTTATCACTGATGGTAGGTTCTCTGGTGCTACAAGAGGTTTTTGTGTGGGCCACGTAGGCCCTGAGGCTGCTCTGGGGGGCCCTTTAGGGCTTCTACGTAATGGAGATATCATTGATATTGATGCTAAAAAAGGAACAATTAATGTAAGGCTTTCTAAAAAAGAATTAGCTACTAGAAAGAGAAAATGGAAAGCCAAAAAATCTGACTTTGGATCTGGTACTTTATGGAAGTATGCCCAAACAGTAGGGCCAGCATATTTAGGAGCGCCAACACATCCTGGTAAGAAAAAAGAAGTTAAGGATTATTCAGAAATTTAATGAAAATTCGTCCAGTTATTCTATGTGGAGGTGCTGGAACTCGACTTTGGCCAAATTCAAAAAATCATCAAGCAAAACAGTTTATTGATTTTGGTAATTGGACTTTACTTGGAAAAACACTTGAGAGAACAAAAGCATCAATATTTGATGCGCCAGTTATAAGTACAAATAAAAAATATCTTAAACAAATAAAACAACATCTTAGAAAATATAAAATAAATAAGTACAAAATTGTTCTAGAACCAGCAAAAAGAAATACTGCACCAGCCATATTAAGTACGGCTTTGATTAAAGATATTCCAAACGATCAACCTTTAATGTTTTTTTCAGCAGACCATTTAATTGAAAAGATGAGTATTTTTAATAAGGCTATAAATAAAAACAAAATAAACCTTAACAAAGATAATATATTTATATTTGGTATAAAACCAACATCACCATCTAGTGAATATGGTTATTTTTTAACAAAAAAGATTAAAGGAAATATTAATAAGGTAACTAGATTTATTGAAAAACCTAAAGAAGCTAGAGCAAAACAAATTATAATAAATAAAGGTTATTGGAATTCAGGAATGTTTTATCTTCGAAAAGACTCTATTATTAATAACTTTAAAAAATATCAGCCTAAAACTTACAAAAATTGTTTAAATGCTGTTAACAAAGCAAAATATAATGCTAATACATATTATCTAAACAAAGCTTCATTTATAAAAGCGACCGCAAAATCATTTGATTATGCAATTTTAGAAAAAACCAAACAAATTAACGCTATCAAATTAGACATTCCTTGGTCAGATCTTGGTAGTTGGAAAGAAATTTTGAAGATGTATGACAAAAATAAAAACAAATATATAAAGAAAAAAAATGTCTATTACCGTCCATGGGGCAGATATACCAATCTATTTGAAGGAAAAGAGTTTTTAATTAAAGAGCTATATGTAAAACCAAAAGGCATTTTAAGTTTACAAAAACACCATCATCGAGCTGAACATTGGTTAGTTACACAAGGCAATGCTAAAATAACTCTTAATAAAGACATAATTGTTAAAAAACCAGGTGAACATATATTCATTCCGTTAGAAGCAATCCATAGAGTTCAAAATCCAGGAAAAAAACCTGTTAAAATTGTTGAAGCTCAAATTGGATCAATTTTGAAGGAAAGTGATATTGTAAGATATCAGGATATATATGGCCGTGTTAAATAATATAACACGACCATAAACATTTATTTAAAACCAATTATTTGGAATAATTATGTAGTGGATCGCTAAAACGATACCTACTGAAACACTTAATCCAAAAATCATTTTAAGAAAGTCCTTACCAATTAATGGAAAGACATACTTAAATTTATATTCTTTGTTCATTGTAGATATTGCAAGCTCTCTACCACACAATAGACCAACGAATACCCACGTTGTTGACATCGGTAAATCATTTAGCTCTTTAAAGTAGAATAAAACTCCAGCATAAATTACGTTAATAATTGTAGCTGATCTTGCATATCTTGTTCCTGTTTTTTCAAGAACAACTTTTTGAATTGGTCCACCTTGAATGTAGAAAATGTAAAATAATAATGAAGTAAAATAAGCCATAACAATTAAAAGCAACGTTAAGTCTAATTGTCTAGGTAGATAGACTGCAATATTAGCTACATCGTGAGATAACCATACCCACCATAACCAACCTGAAGAAACCCATACTGCATTTCTCCAAAAACCTATCCATTTTTCGTCTACTTCATCAAATTTTTCATTAATGAACTTTGATACTAATATCCAGGCTATATAAGCAACTATTGCTGCCAATCCATAACCTACAACGCTTTTTAACAACATTTTTTCAAGCACAACGGTTGAAGCAAATGCTGAAAGAACTAAAAAGGTCGTTGATACAGGTATCCCAATTCTCGTTAATAATAATAGTATTGCAGGTGCTACTGCATGATACCATTGAATCTCTTGATAAGGTATTCTAGTTAATCTTCCGTAAGAAATATCACCATCATACGCATACCACCCCCAAGCTAACGCAAAAATCATAACTGCTGATGCCGATCCAGCTAGTACGTACCACTTAAACCACTTCTTTTTTGAAGCTATAAAGGTACCAAGTGTTTGAATTGAGTCGTTAGCAATTACGCTATATCCAGCAAGGGCAAACCCTATAACTGTATATACTAAAGTCATATCCATTTTTTCTCCTATATATATTATTGTTTTCGGTTCTGTCTAATAATGACTTGAGAATGTAAATACTCATTAAAGAGAAAATAATCTACGATTAAATTTTTTTATTTGAGAATCAACACGAAGATTCATTGATCATTATTACAAGCTAGAGATAAATCTACAAATGAATTTAGTTATTTTGGGAAGCAAGGAGTAGATTCGTTTTAATTATATTATTTCAAAATTATGTAAATAAAATTATATATATTTTACATGTAGAAGTTGTGTTATTTATAGACAATTCTAAGAATATACGCTGCTAAAATTAATCCAATAAACTCAGCTAAAATATATGTTGGCGTATTAAGATAATTAATTCCTGTAAAAGAATCAGTAAATGTTCTTGCTAAAGATACAGCTGGATTTGCAAAAGATGTTGATGAAGTAAACCAATAGCCCGCGGAAATATATGTTGCTACGCTAATAGCAACTATTATTTTTCCGTCCTTTAGAGTTGCAAAAATTATAAATATTAGACCAAAAGTTGCTACAATTTCAGAAACAAATATATGTAACCCATCTCTATTTTTAGTTGATAACTCTAAAAGACTGTGTTCAAAAAAGACATTTGCAAACATTACTCCTAATAAACAACCAGATATTTGTGCAGGAATGTAATATTTTAAAAGATTACCTTTAATTTTTTTTCTGAAAAACATCGCAAGACTTACAAAAGGATTAAAATGAGCCCCTGAAATATCAGCAATGGCTGTAATTAAGACAAATAATCCAGCTCCAGTAGCAATTGTATTAGCTAAAAGCCTAATGCCATCATCATTAGTTAGATTTTCTGCCATGATCCCAGATCCAACAATAATCATGACAAGAAAACAACTTCCTAAAAATTCACCAATTAATATGTTTTTTTTAATTTTCATTATTTAACCAAATATTAATTTTTTCATTTATTTTATCGTAAGTCACATTAATTATTTCGTTTATCTGATTTTCATCAGAATTTTTAAATTTTGATACAGGATCTTCAATATCCCAATGAATAATTTTGTTATTATTTGGCCATATAGGGCAAACCTCGTTATTTGCATTATTACACACTGTAATTAAATGATCTATATTAAATTTCTTATCTAAAAATATTTCAAAATTTTTCGAAGAATAATTTTCAAGATTAAAATTTTTTATTTTAGTTAAATATAATTTGATATTTTCGTTAATTTTTCCTGTAGGATTACTACCAGCACTGTAAGCTTTAAACTTAAATGAATATTTATTGTTAATAATACTTTCAGCTATGATGCTTCTTGCAGAATTACCAGTACATACAAACAGTATATTTTTCATTAAATTATGATTTTATAAATTCCTATTAAAAATAAAGGTATTTGTAATCCAAAATTAGTTAAGATAGCCTTATCTTTGCTAATAAAACCAGCAATAGTCCATCCAATAACTCCTAATCCATGAAAATATATATTTAATGGATATATATTTAAATTAGTAAAAAGTATTCCTGTTAGTACCAAAAATGTACTTATCCACTTAAGATATTTTCTAATAAACATGATTTCCTCTCTAATTTTTTAAATAATTGTTCTATTTATAAAATATTGAGGTTAACTAAAAGAAAGATTTTAATTTTATAGTTTAATTTTTTTGAAGTTCATAGATAGAAACATAATGTTTCTTCTTAGGCAGTGGGATTATTGTCGGAACTTTAGTTAATCTTGGTTTTATTGATTTATTTCCTACAATAATATTTTTATCATAATTTTCTAAATTAACTTCAGGATGAGGGTTTCCATCATTAATTAGTGGCCATGCATCACATGCTCTATAACCAAATAAAATTAAGGGTCTCGAGTTGTTCATTTGGTTGTGTCCAGATCCATGAACTGATCTACAATGAAAAAATACTACTGTTCCAGCTGTTCCAGTTATGGAAACACTATTTTTAGTTCCTATTTTATTTTTCTTAGTGTCTATTTTTCCAACAAAATAATTTTCTTTACTGTGGTGGCTGTACAATTTCTTTTTGTGTGAATTCTTTATTATCTTAAGTGGCCCATTTTTTTCGTAACAATCATCTAAATATATACCAACCGTGATTAAGTCATCATTTGTATGAGGGTAAAAAGCCCAATCTTGATGCCATCCAATTTCACTACCTTTTTTCTTATTTGGCAGTTTAAAATTTAATTTACCTAGATGAAATCTAACTGTTCCACCTAATAATTTTTTAGCTATGGATATAATCCTTTTATCTCTAGATAATTCATAGAAAACTTTATGTCTGTTCTGAGGATTATTTAGTCTTAGAATTTCCTTATTTTTTGATAAGTCTGAATTGTAAACAAAATGGTAATTATCATAGGACTGAGTTCCATTTGTACTATTACTTTTTTTTCTTTTTTTTTCTTTAGAAATTACTTCATTAACAATTTTATTTATTTTATTTATCTTTGTTTGAGAAATTAGATTTTCTTTAACAAGAAAGCCATTTTTTTTAAATAAATTTAAATCATTCATAAAGTCAAATTATGAAAGAAAATAAATCTTCTTTAAAATAAATACAATGTTTTTTGTGTGATTAAATAACTGTAATAAGTAATTTTTAATCCGAGAATTTAGAAAAATTCCCGGATTAAACCTATTTTTTTTTAATTAACAACCTTTGAAAGATGCAGACATATTTCTAATTAGATTGAAATATAAGTCTTTTCCTGGATCTAATGTTGCACCTAGAGGATCTAGAACACCAGTTTTAATCTTCATATCTTTTGCTACTGCATTGATAATATCAGGATTAAACTGAGGTTCCGAGAATACACAAGCCACTTTATCATGCTCGATAATTTCTCTAATTTCAGCAAGTTGTTCAGCTCCAGGCATAACATCTGTATTAACAGTAAATGCACCTAATACTTTCACATTAAATCTTTCCTCAAAATATTGATAAGCGTCATGGAATACAATTGAAGAAACACTGTTGCTTAAATCTGTCATTACATCAATTGTAAGTTTATCAATTTCTTGTAAAGCTTTAGCCAAATTACTTTTATATTTAGCTTTATTTTTAGGATCATTTTCAATTAAATGCTCTGCCATTTCATTTAACATAGCTTTTGCATTAATTGGGTCCAACCAAATGTGTGGATCAAATTCACCATGCGCATGTCCATCATGATCGTCATGTCCGTGGTCGTCATGATCATCCTCTTTTTTACCATGATCGTCATGATCGTGGTCGTGATCATCTTCCTTTTTACCGTGGTCATCATGTCCATGATCGTCGTGATCATCTTCCTTTTTACCGTGGTCATCATGTCCATGATCGTCGTGATCATCTTCTTTTTTACCATGATCGTCATGTCCGTGATCGTCATGATCATGTTCGTCAAAAATATTTCTTTCTCTAAATTTTAATACCTGTAATCCCTTAGTTTCCATTAATTCAATTTTTTCTGCTTTCTTAGCAATTGAACTCAATGGTTTTTCTAAAAAACTCTCCAAATCTTCACCAACCCAGAATACTAGGTCTGCATTTTGAAGCATTTTTGCGTGAGAAGGTTTCATTGCAAATCCATGTGGAGATGCATATCCATCAACTATTAAATCAGGTTTAGCAATTCCATCCATTAAATAACTAACTAATGAATGAATTGGTTTAATAGAAGCAACTACTTTTATTTCAGCATTTGCTGGTGTAAAGAATGTTAAAATTGATAATATTGAGAATATAAGTGGTATTTTTTTAATATTTTTCATAATAAGTAATTTAATTGATTGTTATAATATAACGTTATGTAATAATATAACATTTATAAGTCAAGCAATATATGAGCTCAGAAAATAGTACATTAGTAAAATTAAATAACGCTGGTTTTAAACAGAATGATAAATGGCTAGTAGAAGGTGTTTCATTAACCGTTGAAAAAGGGAAGATCGTTACCCTTATTGGACCTAATGGCTCTGGAAAAAGTACTACCGCAAAAATTGCATTGGGAATTTACAAAAACATAGAAGGAAGTGTTGAGAAATACACAAATAAAGTTGGATATGTTCCTCAAAAAATATCTATTGATTGGACCTTACCCTTAAGAGTTTATGATTTTATGCTTCTAACAGAAAATATTAAAGATGAGGTAATTGATGAGGCACTTACATTAACAGGTGTTATCCATCTTAAGAATAAAAATTTAGGAAATTTATCAGGTGGTGAATTTCAAAGAGTTTTAATCGCAAGAGCTATTTCAAAAAAACCTGAATTGTTGGTTCTAGATGAACCTGTTCAAGGAGTTGATTACACGGGTGAAATTGCATTGTATGAATTAATAAAAAGAATTTCTGATACACTTAATTGTGGAATCTTATTGATATCTCATGATCTACATACTGTAATGACGGCTACAGATCATGTTGTTTGTTTAAATGGTCATGTATGTTGCTCTGGATCACCAATGGATGTAGCCAAAAACAATGAGTATAAAACTTTATTTGGTGAACAAGCATCACAAATTCTTTCTGTATATGAACATAAACATGATCATGTTCATTCAGATAAAGGTGAAATAAAGAAGAACTAATATGTTTGATGATTTTTTTATAAGAGCGTTAATTGCTGGCTTAGGTATAGCTTTAGTAACTGGTCCTCTAGGCTGTTTTGTCGTTTGGAGAAGATTATCATATTTTGGTGATACCTTGGCTCACTCAGCTTTACTTGGTGTAACTTTAGCTTACTCTTTTGATTTAAATATTGCTCTTTCAGTATTTATTATTTCATCCCTAATTGCTTTGATTTTAATTCAATTACAAAAGAAAACAAATTTACCTGGTGATGCTTTACTTGGTTTATTAGCTCACTCATCGTTAGCTGTTGGATTGGTAGTAATAGGTTTTTTAACCTTTATTCGTTTTGATATTATGGGTCTGTTATTTGGTGATATATTAGCTGTAACAACTGATGATTTATTAATTATCTGGACTGGTGGAGCTTTAATTTTATTAGTTCTAAAATTAATTTGGAAACCCTTATTTGCATCTACAGTTAATTATGAATTAGCAGAAGCGGAGGGTTTAAACCCTGATAGGGCAAAAGCTATTTTTACAATTCTTATGGCTGCTGTAATAGCAATATCAATTAAAATGGTAGGGTTATTACTAATTACAGGTATGCTGATTATTCCTGCGGCTATGGCTAGAAATATCTCTGATAGTCCTCAAAAGATGGTGTTATTTTCAATAATTGGTGGATTGTTATCAGTATTACTTGGACTATTTTCATCTTTAGAGTTTAATACATCATCAGGACCTTCAATAATCATGGCTGCTTTAGTATTATTTATATTGTCTTTAATTAATATTAAACAATCGATTAAATTGAAAAACTGATAACTAATTGATAAGAATTTAGAAATGGAAAAAGAACACAATCTTTCAAAGAACCAAAAAATTATTTTTGATATAATTGATAAATCTGGCGGACCTATGAAGGCTTACTCAATTTTGTTTGATGTTCAAAAAAAAGGAATTAAGGCTCCTTTACAAGTTTATAGAGCATTAGACAAATTGGTTGAAATTGGAAAAATTCACAAGATCGAAAGTAGAAATGCTTTTATTGCCTGTCAGAATTCTAGTTGTCAAATATCAAAAGCAACTGCATTTTCTATTTGTGAAAGTTGTGAAAACGTATCTGAAATCAGTAATTCGAAACTTTCAAAATATTTATCAAACTTCTCTGATGACTCTGGAATGAAATATCGTAAATATAATTTAGAATTTTTTGGTTTATGTAAAAAATGTAAATCAAAATAATGAGTACAGTATCTTTAACTTTAGAGGAAATATTTGAATTAGCCAAAAAAACACTTTTGGCAAATGGATGTAATGATGAAACAGCATCAATTTTATCAGATTTAATTAGAAATGCAGAAAGAGACGGTTCAGTGTCTCACGGTTTGTTTAGACTGCCTGCTTATGTATCAGGTTTAAAAAGTGGAAAAATTAATGGCAAAGGAAAGCCAGAAGTTAATAAAATTTCTTCATCAGTAATTAAAGTTCAAGGTAATAATTGCTTAGCACCAATTGTTTTGAGCAAAGGTCTTCCTGAACTTTCTAAAGCAGCAAAAGAAAATGGTGTTGCAGTATTAGCAATAAATGATTCACACCATATGGCTGCTATGTGGCCTGAAACGGAGAAATTAGCAGAAGAAGGTTTGGTTGCATTTGCTTGTACATCTTACAAGCCCGCTGTTGCACCTTCTGGAGCTATAAAACCGTTATTTGGAACTAACCCAATTTCGTTTGCTTGGCCACGTCCAGGTAAAACACCAGTTGTTTATGATATGGCAACAGCTTCAATGGCTATGGGAGAAGTTCAAGTTGCTAAAAGAGAAGGGCACAAAGTTCCACTTGGAACTGGTTTAACTAAAGATGGTAAAGAAACAACCGATCCAGGGGAAATTGCTGATGGTGGAGTTCTATTGCCATTTGGTGGTTACAAAGGATCTGCAATTGCAATGATGGTAGAATTAATGGCTGGAGCATTAGTTGGAGATAATTTTAGTTTTGAAACTGCTGCCAAAGATAATAATGATGGTGGTCCTCCAAGTGGTGGCGAATTCATATTAGCCATTAACCCAGATAAAACTTCAGGTACTAATTGGCAAAAACACGCTGAGGAATTTTTTGAAAAAATGAAATCAATGGGTGAAGTAAGATTACCTGGAGAAAGACGTCACAAGAATAGAATGGATACTGGTCCAAGAAATATTAACGAAGAATTAGTAAATAAAATTAAATCTTTAAGCTAAATTAATCTCAATAGGTGTGTGATCAGAAGGCTTTTCTCTTCCACGGGGATCTTTATTAATATTAATATCTTTAATTTGATCAATTATTGAGTTTGATGCTAAAAAATGATCAATCCTCATACCGTTATTTTTTTGCCATGCACCTCTCATATAATCCCAAAATGTATATCCTTCTTTATCTTCATAAAAGTGTCTGTAGACATCATTAAAACCAAGATTAATCATTTCTCTAAATTTTTTTCTTATTTCAAGTCTGTATAAAGCATCGTCTTCGAAACTTTTAACATTATAAACATCCTCTGCTGAAGGGATTATATTAAAATCACCAGCTAAAATAATATTTGAATTTTTTTTAGATAAAGTTTTCAATTGTTTAATTAGTTGATTTAGCCAATCCTTTTTATAATCATATTTTTCTGTATCTACAGGATTGCCGTTAGGGGTGTAAATATTAATTAATTGTATATTTTTTTTCTTATATTCTAATTCAGCTGAAATTATTCTTGATTGTTTAAATTTATCCTTAATTAAATCTGTTTTGACATTTTTTAATTTATTTTTTGATATAATCGCTACTCCATTGTAACTTTTTTGACCAAATACATGATTTTCATAGTCCATTGATGAAAAATCGTCATATGGAAAATTAACATCTTCAGTTTTAATTTCCTGCATCATTAAAATATCAGGTTTATATTTTAATAAATAGCTTTTGATATTTTCAATTCTTGCTCTTACTGAGTTTACATTCCAAGATGAAATGAGCATTAAAGAGAGAAAGAAACACCACAACCACATGAAGATTTGGTTTGTGGATTAGATATTTTGAATTGTTCACCAATTAGTTCAGAAACATAATCAACCTCAGATCCTTTAAGCAAATCCGCTGAAGTTTTATCAATTAGAATATTTTGATAATTTAAATCGTCATCTTGTTTTGATTTATCAAAAGTAAATTCATATTGAAAACCAGAGCATCCTCCACCTTTAATAGCGATTCTGAAAAATGATCCTTTGTCTTTTTTTGATAACAAATTATCTATTTGTTTTAACGCTTTATCCGTAAATTTAATTTCTTTAATCATGTCTGAACACTGATATTACTAATATAATACTTAATTATTTAAATTAAAGGATGAAAAAAGACACTTTGTTAGGAGTATTTAAAAGTAAAGGCAGACTTAATAAAGAAGCTAATTCAAAATACAGATCTCCTTTTCAACGCGACAGAGATCGGATAATCCATAGCGCATCATTTAGAAGATTAAAGCATAAAACCCAAGTATTTGTTAATACAGAAGGGGATCATTTTAGAACCAGGATTACCCATTCAATTGAAGTTGCTCAAATAGCAAGATCAATTGCAAAATATCTAAAATTAAATGAAGATTTAGCTGAAACCTTAAGTCTTGCTCATGATTTAGGTCATACTCCATTTGGCCATGCAGGAGAGGAGGCTTTAGATGAATGTATGCAAAATTATGGTGGTTTTGATCACAATCTTCAGACACTAAGAATAGTAATGTTTTTAGAAAATAAATATTTCAAATTTACTGGATTAAATTTAACTCTTGAAACCTTAGAAGGACTTTTAAAACATAACGGACCTGTAGATGATTTAAGCATGATCAATAAATTAATTGGTTTAAAAGTTTTCAAAAATAAAATTAATTTTAATACTTATCCATCATTAGAAGCTCAAATATCAGCTATATCTGATGATATCGCTTATAACAATCATGATATTCAGGATGGAATTAAAGCTAATTTATTTAAACTTGAGGAATTAGTTGAATTAGATTTTTTTAAAGACATTTATCAAAAATATAAAAAAAAAATTAATAAAAAAAATTATAAAATTGCTATTTATCAAATTGTAAGAGATTCAATAGATATTATGATAAGAGATTTACTAAGTAATACTGAAAAAAATATTAAAAAATTTAAGATTAAGTCATTAAAAGACGTATCAAAATCAAATCAATTAATAGTTTCTTTTTCAGATAAAATACAAAATTCAGAACAAGAAATCAGATCTTTTTTGCGACATAGAATGTATGACAATAAATCAGTCCTTAATAAGAATCAAAGGGGTAAAATGATAATTAAAAAATTATTTAATATAATTAAATCAAATCCTAGAAAATTTCTTAATAAAGAGCAATTGACTAAAGACAAATATAGAGCTATTTCAGATTTTATTTCAGGAATGACTGATCGTTTCGCTATTAATTTATATAATAATTTTAAATGAATATTTTTGAACATTATTTGGATAAAATTAAATCAACTATAGGTGATTTAAGCAAACAAGGTGAACTTATTGTTCCTGAAACATTTAATGGAATTAATGCTGAAATACCACCAGCTAAATTTGATTGCGATATATCAACTAATGTTGCAATGGTTCTTTCAAAGATAAATAAAAAATCTCCGTTAGATCTTGCTGAAAAAATTTCTTCATCTTTAAAAAATAATGACTCACTTATTCAAGCGATAGATGTTGTAAAACCTGGTTTTATAAATATTAAATTTAAACCAATTTTTTGGTCAAATTTTATAGAAAGTATTATTTCAAATTCAAAAACATTTGGCATAAATAAAAAAGAAAAAAAATTAAATTATTTAGTTGAGTTTGTGTCAGCTAATCCAACTGGTCCTTTACATGTAGGACATTGTCGTGGAGCAATTTTAGGTGATGTGATTTCAAATGTATTACTTTTTAATAATCATAAAGTAACAAAAGAATATTATGTAAATGATTATGGAAATCAGATTATAAATTTTACTAAATCTGTATACTTTAGAATTCGTGAAGTAAAATATAAAGAACCTTTTCCCATTGATAATTCAGATCTTTATCCAGGTGACTATTTAATTGATTTTGCCAAAAATATCATTTCATCCAATAATGACCTAAATTTTGAAAATTATGAGAATTTAAGTGAAAAGTTAACAGAACTTTCTATAGAACAAGCCTTATTGCTTATTAAAAAAAATCTTAAAAGTCTTGGTATTAAACACGACAATTTTGTTAGTGAAAAAAAAATTGTAACTAACAAAGAAGTTGAAAATGTTATTAAATTTCTAGAGACTAATAATTTTGTTTATAAGGGTAAGATTAAAGCCCCAGCTGGTGAAGATAAAAAAGATTGGATAGAAAGAGAGCAGTTGTTGTTTAGATCAACAGATTTTGGTGATGATAAGGACAGAGCACTTCAAAAATCTGATGGAACTTGGACTTATTTTGCTAGTGATGTTGCTTATCATAAAAACAAAGTTGATCGTAAATTTGATTATTTAATTAACATTCTTGGTGCAGATCATGCAGGTTATATAAAAAGAATATCATCATCAGTTGATGCTCTTTCAGGAACCAAAAATAAATTAATTTGTAAAATTAGTCAGCTTGTAAAATTAATTAAAGACAAGAAGCCTTTTAAAATGTCCAAAAGAAAAGGTGACTATATTACAGTTGATGATTTAATTGAAGAAGTGGGTAAAGACGCAACTAGATTTATTATGCTAAATAGAAGTAGTGATGTTGAGTTAGATTTTGATTTTGATGCAGTTAAAGAAAAATCAAAAGATAATCCACTTTATTATGTTCAGTATTGTTATGCTAGAATTTCATCTGTATTTAGACATTTAGATAAGGACTTAGATAAAGATATCGTTATTGATAATTATAATTTTGAATATTCTTCAGATGAAATTAAAATTTTAAAGAAAATTTCGGAATGGCCAAAATGTATCGACTCAGCAAGTACAAAACTTGAACCTCATCGTATACCAATTTATTTATACGAGCTTGCGGCCGAATTTCATTCATATTGGAATCTTGGTAAACAATTTCCCGAAAAACGTTTTATAAATGAACAAAAAAGCATCTCTGATGATAAATTAATTTTTCTAAAAGCTATTGCTAACGTTATTAAATCGGGAATGGATATAGTTGGCGTTGATTCTCCAACTAAAATGTGATGCTGAAAGAAATTAAATATTTAATATTTATAGTAATTATTTCTCTATTTATTTTTTTTACAGGTAATTATTATTTTTCAGATGAAAATATTAAAAATTCATACAGATCTTATAATAATATTGATGAGAAGATTAAAATTTATTCTAAAAAATTACCTTTATTAAAAAATGACACAGAAAATATTATTGAATATGTGAAACAGACGGACAAAAAAAAGAAGAAAAAATTTAACTTTTGGAAACTCTTAGAAAATGATTAAAAAGAGAAGAGCTTTTATAGTTGGCATAAAATCACTTAAATTATCAAAAAATGAAATAGATTTTTTAAAAAAATATAAACCCTGGGGCGTAATATTATTTTTAAGAAATATTAAATCAATCAAACAAACAAAAAGTTTAACAGATAATATTAAAAAAATTTTCAAAGATAAGAATTATCCAATATTAATTGATCAAGAGGGTGGTAGGGTAAATAGATTAAGCAATATAATTTCTTTTGATAACCTTACATCTGAATATTTTGGCAATCTTTATGAAAAAGATAAAATGAAACTTAATATAGTTTATAAATTGTTTATTGATAATACATCTCATTTGCTAAAATTAATTGGTGCAAATATTAATACGTTACCTGTTTTAGATTTAAGAGTTAAAGGAGCGAGTAATATCATTGGTGACCGTTCTTTTTCTAGCAATGTTAATACTGTTTCAAAAATGGGTGATTTATGTTTAAAATTATTTAAGGATAATTCGATTGGAACTGTAATAAAACATATTCCAGGCCATGGATTAGCTAAAGTAGATAGTCATAATTTTACTCCCATAGTAAACCAGTCAATTAAACATCTTAAGAAATATGATTTTAGTGCATTTAAAAAAAAAAATTGTTTTTTTGCTATGACTGGACACGTTATTTATAAAAATTTAGATCAATTTAATACCGCAACTCACTCAAAAAAAGTAATTAGCTACATAAGAAATAATATAGGTTTTAAAAATATTTTAATTTCTGATGATCTATCGATGAAAAGCTTAAAAAATAATATGAAATATAATACAATTAAAGCGTTTGAAGCGGGATGCAACATAGCTCTTCATTGTAATGGTAAACTTAATGAAATGAAGATTGTTGCTGAAAACTCTCCCTTGATAAGTGGATTTATATATAAAAAAACATCCCAATTTTATAAAATTTTAAGTTAATATTTCAATATGTCTGAGTCTGATTCTGTTTTATTTAATGTTGATATAAATAACTACAATGGACCACTAGATGTTCTTCTTGATTTGGCAAAGGCTCAAAAAGTAGATCTAGAGGAAATATCAATAACTAAATTAGCTGATCAATTTCATGAATATATTACTAATGAAAAAAATTTGAATTTAGAAATAGCCTCTGAGTATTTGTTAATGGCTACATGGTTGGCTTATTTAAAATCTAAATTATTATTACCTGGCACACCAGAAGAGGAATTCAAAGTTCAAGAGGTTGCAGAGAAGTTAAAATTACAACTAAAAAAATTAGAACTTATAAGATTACTTTCAGAACAAATGCTAAAAAGAAATAGATTGGGCAGAGAAATTAGAACTCGTGGAATGAAAGGTGGTATTAGGTCAATTTATAGTTCAGAATACAATGTTAGCTTATTTGAACTTTTAAAAGCATATTCTACAGTAGTGATGACTAAAGATTTTCAAACTATGAGTATTCCTAAATTACCAGTATTTACTACAGAAGATGGAATTAAAACTATAAAACAATTTCTTGGAAAATTAATGGACTGGAAAAATATAAATGATCTCATACCAAAAAATTTCAAAAGTGGCTCTAAATATAAAAGAACTGGTAAAGCAGGTATATTTGCTGGTTCATTAGAATTAGTTAAAGAAGGTAACCTATCTATAAAACAGGATAAATTATTTGATGATATTTATATAAGGGAAGTGAATGATTAAAAAACAAAAAGTATCTAAAGACAATATAGTTAAATTTCCTTCAAAACTTACTGATCTTGAAAAAGAAATTGAAGCTGTAATTTTTGCAGCTGCTGAACCTTTAGATGTAGATACAATAGAAAGCAAGATATCAAAAAAAGCAAATGTTGCTAAATCACTAGAAAAGTTACAATTAGAATATTCAAACCGAGGTATTAATTTGGTTTGTATTAAAAATAAATGGTCTTTTAGAACTTCACCAAAACTTTCAAGTTTAATGACACAGGAAAAAACTGTGGAAAAAAAATTATCTCGTGCTGCTATAGAAACATTAGCAATCATTGTTTACCATCAACCTGTGACTCGAGCTGAAATTGAAGAAATACGTGGTGTTGCATTTGGGACTAATACTTTAGAAATTTTAATGGAATTAGATTGGGTCAAACCAGGTGGTCGTAAAGATGTCCCTGGTAAACCAATTCAATATCTAACTACAGATACTTTTTTGAGTCATTTTAATTTACAAAAATTATCTGATCTTCCTACGGTAGATGAGTTGGGTGCAGCTGGTTTAATTGATAGCACTAGTGTGGATAATGCAATTTTTGGCTCAAGTAAATTCTTTAGAGAAAAACAAGATGAAAAAAAAGAGGATATCTATTCTAATATTGACGAAATGTTAAACAGCACTCTTAGTGAAGAGGAAAAAGATACTTAAAAAAGTCACTTTTAAATTTATCATAAAAAGGTTATAAGATTTTATGAGCATAGGATTTTGGCAAATAGCAATTGTTGTAATATTAGTTGTTTTATTATTTGGACGTGGAAAAATATCTAGTTTAATGGGCGATGTTGCTAAAGGTATTAAAAGTTTTAAAAAAGGGATGGCGTCAGATGTTACTGACGATAACGAGCCAAAAAATATTTCCGACGACAATAAAGACTCAAATAATAAAGATTAAATTACATGCCTACTATTGGTTGGTTTGAAATTTTAATTATTGTAGCTATTGCAATAATTGTTCTAGGTCCTAAAGATTTTCCTTTGATGTTAAAAAAAGTGGGTTCTTGGATTGGTACAGCAAAAAGATATATCAATGATATTCAGAATGAGGTTTCTAACCTCGATATTGAAGATGAAAAAATAAATGAAGTAAAAAAAGATAATAAAAAAGATGAATAATGAAGAAAATGAAGGTGGCTTTATAAGTCACTTAACTGAATTAAGAAAAAGACTTATTCATAGTTTTTTATTTTTATTTGCATTTTTTATTGGATGTTATTTTTTTGCTGAAAATATATATGGTTTTTTAGTAGATCCTTATGCAAAAGCAGTTGAAGGTGATGGATCTGAAAGAAGATTAATTTTTACCGCACTACAAGAAACTTTTTTAACATATTTAAAAGTTTCTTTTTTCACTGCTTTTTTTGTGACATGTCCATTTATTCTAATGCAAATATGGAAATTTATAGCACCAGGTTTATACAAACACGAAAAATTAGCTATCATGCCATATTTAATTTTAACGCCAATCTTATTTCTTTTAGGAGGTATGCTTGTTTATTACCTAATAATGCCACTCGCGATTAAATTTTTCTTATCATTTGAGAGCACTGGTCTTTCAACAAATTTGCCTATTCAACTTGAGGCTAAAGTTAATGAATATTTATCTCTTGTGATGAAACTAATTTTTGCATTTGGTTTGAGTTTTCAGTTACCTGTTGTTCTTAGTTTATTAGCTAGAGTGGGTGTTGTTGATAGTGATTTCTTAAAAAATAGACGTAAGTATGTTGTGGTAATAATTTTTGCAGCAGCAGCATTGCTTACTCCACCAGATCCTATAACTCAAATTGGTTTAGCCATCCCGCTATTAATTTTATATGAATTATCAATATTTTCTGTAAAAATTATTGAAAACAAAAATTTAGAAAAAACTGATGCATAACATAAAAGAAATAAGAAAAGATTTTTCTGTTTTTGCTAAATCGCTTGAAAAAAGATCAGTAAATGTCGATTTTAAAAATTTACAAGAATTAGATGAACAGAATCGAAATTTAATTCAACAAAAAGAGTCTTTGGAAAAAGAAAAAAAAGATATTTCTAAATCTAAAGATGAAACGTTATTTAAAAGATCAAAGGAAATTTCTTCTAACTTGGAAAAAATTTCTGAAAATCAAAAAAAAGTTAAAATGGAGTTAGACAATATATTATCTAATATTCCAAATATTCCTCATCCTGATGTTCCCATTGGTAAAGATGAAAACGACAATGTTGAAATTTCTAAATCAGGTAAAATTCCTGATTTTGAATTTAAGCCTAAATCACACTATGAATTAGGTGAAAAATTAAATATGCTAGATTTTGATCTAGCCACCAAAACAACAGGATCACGATTTGTTTTTGTAAAGGATAAGTTGGCGTTATTAGAGAGAGCTTTATCTAATTTTATGCTTGATACTCATGTTAATCAAAATCAATACCATGAAATTTCACCCCCATTAATTGCATCTGACAATACTATGTTTGGTACAGGACAGTTGCCAAAATTTGAAAATGATCAATTTGAAATTAAATTTGACGAGGGGTCTGATAGGAAATTTTTGATACCTACAGCCGAGGTTATACTAACAAATATTGTTAAAGATAAAATTGTTGACCGTAAAGATTTGCCTATGCGATTTGTTGCTTCTACACCTTGTTTTAGGAAAGAAGCAGGAAGCTATGGAAAAGATACAAAAGGTATGATTAGGCAACATCAATTTTATAAAGTTGAAATGGTTAGTATTGTTGAAAAAGAAAATTGTTTGGATGAGTTAGAAAGAATGACTAACTGTGCTACAGATATATTGGATAAACTAGAATTACCTTATAGAAAAATTATCTTATGTTCTGGTGATATGGGTTTTAGTGCTGAAAAAACGTATGACATAGAGGTATGGCTACCTTCAGAAAATAAATATCGTGAAATTTCATCTTGTTCATCTTGTGCAACATTCCAGGGTCAAAGAATGAAAACAAGATATAAAAATGAAAATAAAGAAACTAATTTTGTAGGTACTCTTAATGGTAGCGGACTTGCAGTTGGTAGAACAATGATAGCAGTTTTGGAAAATTATCAGCAAAAAGATGGATCAATTATTATTCCAAAAGTTTTGAGACCTTATATGAACAATTTAGAATGTATTTCAATCAATTAAAGTTGTTTTCATTAATAAGATAGTATAATAATTCAGCTAATTTATAAGGAGATTTATGGAAGGTTCAGGAATAGGACAATTTATACCGTTAATATTAATTTTTGTTATTTTTTATTTTTTCTTAATTAGACCTCAACAAAAAAAGGTTAAAGAGCACAAAGCAATGGTTGAAAGTTTAAAAAGAGGTGACAAAGTTATTACCTCAGGAGGTATTACTGGAACTGTTGAACGATTGATTGATAATGACAAAGTTGAAGTAGAAATAGCTGACAATGTTAAAGTTGAAATAGTAAAAGCAACTGGGATTCAAGGTCTTTTAAATAATCAAGAAGTTAAAAAATAATCGTCTAAAATAAAGTGCTTTATTTTTCTAAGTCAAGAATTTTATTTATAACTCTTTTTTCACTTTTATTTATTACCATTGCTTCATCTAATTTATTTAAATTTGATGATGAGTTTTTTAGTAAAAAAATTAATTTAGGTTTAGATTTACAGGGTGGTTCATATCTCTTGCTTGAAATTGATAATGATCCAGTCATAGAACAAAAACTTCAAAACCTAACAACAACGATCCGAAATTATTTTAAAGATCAAAATATTAAAATAAGTAACATTAAAATTGATGGTGATAGTATTTTTTTTAATGTTGATAATCAGAATAAGCAAATAATTGTTGATACTTTTACTGATGAAAATAGTGAAATAAATCCATATTATCCAAGATTTAAATCACACCAATTAAATATAGAAGATATAGGAGTTAATTTAAAAATTAATTTTTCGAAACAAGGATTAGTTGCTTTAAAAACTTCATCTCAAGATCAAGCAATCGAAATTGTCCGAAGAAGAATTGATGAAGTAGGTACTAATGAACCTAATATTTTAAAGAGAGGAAATAATCGTATTTTAGTTGAACTTCCTGGTCTTGATGACCCTATGAGAGTTAAATCACTTTTGGGTAAAACTGCAAATTTAACTTTTAGATTTGTTACAAACGATGAAAATGATGGTTTTGGAGTTGAAAAACTTAAATATGAAGATGGTACTGATGAAGCTACAGTCAGTAAAAGAATAATTATAAGTGGAGATAATCTTTTAGATGCCCAGCCTCAAATGGATACACAGTCCAATCAAACTGTTGTTTCTTTTTCACTTGATAGAGTAGGTGCAAAAAGATTTGGTAAAGCAACATCAACAGGTATTGGTAAACAATTAGCAATAGTTTTAGATGGTAAGATTATAAGTGCACCGGTAATTAGAGATACCATTGCAAGTGGTAATGGACAAATAAGTGGTGGTTTTACATTTCAATCAGCAACTGATTTAGCATTACTACTTAGATCTGGAGCGTTACCAGCACCTTTAAATATTATCGAAGAGAGAACAGTTGGTCCTGATTTAGGTCAAGACTCGATAAATGCAGGTATGATTGCTTTAGCAATCGGTTTTCTTCTTGTAATTATCTTTATGTTTATCAAATACAAAGTCTTTGGATTAATTACCAACGTTACACTAATTATCAATTTATTTATTTTATTAGGAATTTTAACTTTATTTGAAGCAACTTTAACGTTGCCTGGTATTGCTGGAATAATATTAACTGTTGGTATGGCTGTTGATGCAAATGTTTTAATATTTGAGAGAATTAAAGAAGAACTTAAAGATGAAAAAAATAATATTTTGGCTTTTGATAGTGGCTATGTAAAATCAAGAACAGCAATTATTGATGCTAACATAACCACTTTATTAGCAGCTATTATACTTTTTTTTATGGGATCAGGTCCAATAAAAGGGTTTTCAGTAACCCTAGGTGTTGGAATATTTACAACTCTATTTTCTGTTTATTTCATAGCAAGACTTTTTACTAGTCTGTACGTTTCAAAAAATAGAAACAAGGAAAAATTAATATAATGATTGCATTTAATAAATATTATAATCATTTCAATTTCTTGTCTGGAATATTAATTTTCTGTTCTTTAATTCTGTTAGTTTTTAAAGGGCTTAATTTTGGAATTGATTTTAAAGGTGGAACCTTAATTGAACTAAGATCATCAGATGATAAAATAAATGTTAGTTCATTAAGAGACAAATTTAGTCAAATGAATCTTGGTGATGTATCCGTTAAAAAATTTGGTAACGATACTGATTATTTGGTCAAATTTGAAAATAAAGATAATAAAAAAAATATAATTGAGGAAATAAAATTAAATCTCGATAAATCTTTTGGAAATAATTTTGATTTTAGAAGGGTAGAAAATGTGGGACCAAAAGTAAGTGCAGAATTATTAAAATCTGGAGTTATTGCCATTTCATTGTCATTAGCTGTAATGTTATTTTATATTTGGATAAGATTTGAATGGCAATTTAGTCTTGGCGCGATATTGGCTCTTTTTCATGATGTAATTGTTACTCTTGGAGTTTTTTCATTGTTTAGTCTTGAAATTAATTTATCAATAATTGCAGCTGTTTTAACTATAGTGGGATATTCAATGAATGACACGGTTGTTATTTTTGACCGAGTGAGAGAAAATTTAAGAAAATATTCTGATATTAAGATATTTGAACTTACTAATATTTCTATCAATGAAACTCTTTCGAGAACTATAATAACTTCAGCAACAACTTTATTAGCACTTTTAGCAATATATTTTTTTGGAGGAGAAATTCTGAAAGGATTTTCACTAGCAATGATTTTGGGTGTAGTATTTGGTACTTATTCTTCAATTTATATTGCTAATACTGTTTTAGTTAGGCTGAAAGTTTCTCAAAAAACTGTCTTGAGGGAGGATGATAAGAGTTAATCATATACCATATAAATATAAAGTTATTTATGGATAAAAAACTCTGGGAAGCTTCTAAAAAAATAAAAGATAATTCAAATTTATTTAAATTTGAAAAATTTATATCGAATAAATATAAAAAAACTTTCAAAAAAGATTTTGAAAAAATACACAAATGGTCTGTAAATAATCCACAAAATTTTTGGGACTGTGTTTGGGATTTTTCAAGTGTTAAAGGAGATAAAAATAAGCAAAAATATAAAAGATCTTCTAAATTTTATAAGAATATTTTTTTACCAAAATCAAAATTGAATTTTACTGAAAACTTACTGACAAAAAATAATAATGATAAGGCAATTACCTTTATTAGTGAAAATGGTTACCGTGAAATCAAAAGCTGGAAAAAATTAAATAGTAACGTCAATAAAATATCCTTATTTTTAAAGAAATTAAAAATAAAACCAAAAGATAGAGTTGCGGCTTATATGCCCAATATACCTGAGACAGTCGAAGCTTTTTTGGGGACAGTTGCCATCGGATCAATATGGTCCTCTTGCTCACCTGACTTTGGGGTTAATGGTGTTGTTGAGAGATTTTCACAAATTAAACCCAAAATTTTATTTGTTACAAATGAATATTTTTATAATGGTAAAAGAATAGATGTTTTAGAAAGAATTCCAGAAATAATTAAAAGAATACCAAGTATAAGACATTTAATTATTACAAGTTATCCTGGAAAACTTGGAATAAAAAAAATTCCAAAGTATAAAAATATTAAGACCCATACATTTAAATATATTTTCCAACAAAATGAAACTGATCTAAAATTAAAAAGATTTGATTTTGAACATGAATTAGCAATTCTTTATTCAAGTGGAACAACTGGCAAACCCAAATGTATTTGCCACAAAACTGGAGGAGTTTTACTTCAACATTTAAAAGAACATCAACTACATTGTGACATAAAAGAAAATGATAATGTTTTTTATTTTACTACCTGTGGATGGATGATGTGGAATTGGTTAGTTTCAGCTCTATCTTCCAAAGCTTCAATCGTTTTATTTGATGGCTCACCAATGTATAAAAATGAAAATTTACTTCTTAGGATAGCAAATAAAGAAAACATAACTTTGCTAGGTGTTAGTGCAAAGTATATTGATGTTTTGCGAAAAACTAATTTAAATTATAAAAAAAAATTCAAATTTAATAAATTAAGAACAATTTGTTCAACAGGCTCTCCTTTATCTGAAGATTGTTTCAATTATGTATATAAGAATATAAAAAAAGATGTTCATTTAGCCTCTATTTCAGGGGGAACAGATATAGTCTCTTGTTTTGTTTTAGGAAATTTATACCAGCCTGTTTATTCAGGTGAAATCCAAAACAAAGGATTAGGGATGGATGTTCGTATTTTTAACGATAAAGGGAAATCTATTATTGATAAAAGAGGTGAGCTCGTCTGCATCAATCCTTTTCCATCAATGCCCTTAAAATTTTGGAATGATAAAAATGATTTAAAATTTAAAAAAGCATATTTTAATAAATTTAAAAATATTTGGTATCATGGAGATTTTGCTAAATTAACTAATAAACGAGGGTTTATAATTATGGGTAGATCAGACACTACTTTAAATCCTGGCGGTGTTCGTCTAGGTACAGCTGAAATTTACTCTGAAATAGAAAGATTTAAAGAAGTAAAGGAGTCACTAGTTGTTGGTCAATCATGGGATAATGATATTAGAATAATTTTATTTATAATTTTAAACTCTAAATTTGAACTTAATGAAAATTTATTAAAAAAAATGAAATTGCAAATCAGAAAAAATGCTTCTCCAAGACATGTTCCTCATAAGATAATCCAAGTGAACGATATTCCAAGAACTAAAAGTGGTAAAATAGTTGAGCTTGCAGTTAAAAATATAATAGAGGGAAATATGATTAAAAACAAAGAAGCTTTGGCTAACCCTCAATCTTTAAATCAATATTTTAATATTAAAGAATTACAGTATTAATTAAAAATAAAAATTTAGTAAAGGTTTTGAGCAGCTACCATTGCTAACAACATTGGTAATGATAACAATGTATTTGTTCTTGAAAATAGCATCGCTGTTTTAGCAGATTTAGCTTTCAAATCAGGTTCACATTCAACAATTCCTAAAGCTCTTTTTTGGTTTGGCCAAATTACAAACCAAACATTGAAAGCCATTATAACGCCAAGCCACATTCCAATTCCAATGGCTGTATGTTTTGGAATTCCATTACCAATACTTAATGTCATTGCATCATGAAGATAACCATTCAAAAGAGCTAATATTAGTCCTGATAAAACTGTTAAAGCAGCAGCCCATCTAAAATAAAACAAGGCAGCTGGGGCTATAACCTTACCAATAGCTGGTTTTTGTTCATCTGGAATTTTGCCCATATTTGGTATTTGAACAAAGTTAAAATACCATAGTAAACCAATCCACATTATAGCAACGATCACATGGATGTATCTAAATAACCAGCTCCAAAACAATGTGTCAAAAGCAAAACCACCATTTAAATAAAATAAGCCAATAAATAATAAAATCGCTAAAGCCAGTGACGCGTGGATTGTTTTTGAAAGTGATCCTAATAAATTACTCATGATTCTGATTATTTATACACTAATTTAACTAAAATTTTAACATTCTTTTGATGCATTATCTTAATAATGGTTTTAAAAATTGACCAGTGTAACTTTCAGGAACTTTAATAATATCTTCAGGCTTACCTTCAGCTATAATATTCCCACCTTTAACTCCGCCCTCGGGGCCCATATCAACAATATAATCAGCAGTTTTTATGACATCTAAATTGTGTTCAATTACCACAACAGTATTGCCAAGTTTAACAAATGTATGAAGTATTTCTAATAATTTCTTAATATCATGTTGATGAAGACCAGTTGTTGGTTCATCTAAAATATACATTGTTCGTCCAGTTGATCTTTTTGAAAGCTCTTTTGCTAGTTTTATTCTTTGAGCTTCACCACCTGAAAGGGTAGTAGCTTGTTGACCAATTTTAATATATCCCAAACCTACTTTTTTAAGTGTTAAAAGTTTAGTCTTAATATTTGATATATTTTCGAAATACTCACAACCTTCATCAACAGACATGTCTAATACATCAGCTATACTTTTATCTTTAAATTTAATTTCCAGTGTTTCCCTGTTGTATCTTGTACCTTTACATTCATCACATTGAATATAAACATCTGGTAAAAAATGCATTTCATAGGTTATTACTCCATCTCCCTCACAAGCTTCACATCTTCCACCTTTAACATTAAACGAAAAACGTCCAGGTTTATATCCTCTAGTTTTAGATTCAGGTAAACTCGTAAACCAATCTCTTATTGGTCCAAAAGCTCCTGTATAAGTTGCAGGATTTGATCTTGGTGTTCTACCAATAGGTGACTGATCAATATCTATAATCTTATCTATTAATTCTACACCTTTATAACTTTTAAATGCTTTTGGAGCTTTTCTAGCTTTATTATTAAGTGTTAAATTTAAAGCATGGTATAAAGTTTGTAATATTAAAGTGGACTTACCACTCCCTGAAACACCAGTAATACATGTAAAACTTCCTGTTGGTATTTTTAGATTTACATTATTTAAATTATTTCCAGAAGCACCATTAATCTCAACAAATCGACCATTCTTAGCTAATCGACGTGATTTAGGAACTTCAATTATTTTTTTATTTGAAAGATATTGGCCAGTAATACTATTTTTATCTTTTTTGATTTCTTCATAAGATCCTTGGGCAGATACTTGACCACCATTTGACCCTGCTTCTGGGCCCATATCAATTATATGATCTGCATTTTCCATCGTTTCTGTATCATGTTCGACAACAATTACAGTATTACCTAAGTCTCTTAATCTTTTTAAAGCGTTAATAAGTTTAACGTTGTCTTTCTGATGTAAACCTATTGATGGTTCGTCTAAAACATATAAGACACCCGTTAATCCTGAACCAATTTGTGATGCTAGTCTTATTCTTTGGGCTTCACCCCCAGATAAAGTTCCAGACTCTCTAGATAATGTTAAATAATCAAGTCCAACGTTAAGTAAAAAATTTAATCTTTCATTAATTTCTTTTAAAACATGTTCTGCAATTTTAAATTGTCTTTTATCTAAATTCTTTTCTAAATCTTTAAACCATTTAGCTGCATCAAGAATTGATTTTCTTGTGACTTCGCTAATATTATGACCATCAATTTTTACACATAAAGCTTCTTCTTTTAGCCTGTTTCCATTACAGCTTTCACAAGCAGAGTCAGATTGATATTCAGCTATAGCTTCTCTTTTCCACTCACTATCAGACTCTAAAAATCTTCTCTCGAGATTATTTATTACACCTTCAAAAGTTTTTTTATGTGAATATTTTTCGTACCCATCATCGTAATTAAATTTAATTTCTTCATCATCAGAACCATATAAAATTATATCTTTAATCTTTTTAGGTAATTTTTTCCATTTATCATCAAGTGAAAAACCATAATGTTTGGCAATTGAAGCTAATGTTTGAGCATAATATAATGTTGTAGATTTTGCCCACGGTTCAATAGCACCATCAGCAATACTTTTTCTTTCGTCTGGAATAACTAAATTTGGATCTACATTTAATTTAATTCCTATACCTTCACATTCTTCACATGCTCCATAAGGACTATTAAAAGAAAACAATCTTGGTTCTATTTCCTCTATAGTAAATCCACTTTCAGGACATGCAAATTTTGTTGAATAGATTAATTTTTCAATTTTTCTAAATTTCACAGGCAATGTTTCATCTTCATACTCAACAAACACTAATCCATTGGATAAATTAACTGCTGTTTCTATGCTTTCTGCTAATCTATTACCTAATTTTGAATTGAGAACAATTCTATCAACTAAGACTGAAATATCATGTTTAAGTTTTTTATCTAAATTGGGAGATTTTTCGGTATCATATAAAACATTATCGATCTTAATTTTTCTAAATCCTCTTCTTTTATAACTTAAAATATCTTTCTTATATTCTCCTTTACGACCTCTAACTACAGGAGCATAAATATAAATAGTACTTTTTTTTGGAAGTTTTTTAACTAAATCTACAATTTGAGTTATTGTCTGAGATGTAATTGGTTTTCCAGTAAAAGGAGAATAGGGGATACCAGCTCTAGCAAACAATACTCTCATATAGTCATAAATCTCAGTAACTGTAGCAACAGTAGATCTTGGATTTTTAGATGTATTTTTCTGTTCAATAGCAATTGCAGGACTTAAACCTTCTATCAAATCAACATTTGGTTTTTTCATTTTATCCAAAAACTGTCTTGCATAGGCTGATAAACTTTCCACATAACGTCTTTGACCTTCAGCGTAAATAGTATCAAAAGCTAATGAGGATTTTCCAGACCCTGACAGACCAGTTATTACAACAAATTGATCTTTAGGTATCTCAACAGAAACATTCTTTAAATTATGTTCTTTAGCACCCTTAATAACTATCTTTTTGATCATATTTTTTGTTGCTTTGACTTAATAAAATTAATAATGAGAAGAATTGTGATATAGTTCTTATTAATTAATTTAACAAATATTAAATATTATGGCTGGAAGTTTAAATAAAGTATTATTAATTGGTCGTTTGGGCGCAGACCCTGAGATCAAACAAATGGTGAATGGTAAAAGTGTTGCAAGATTGAGCTTAGCTACAAGTCAATCTTGGAAAGATAAAAATACTGGTGAAAAAAAAGAAAAAACTGAATGGCACCGTATAGTTGTATTTAATGAAGGGTTGGTAAATGTAATTCAGCAATACCTTAAAAAAGGTGCTCAAATTTATGTAGAAGGTCAACTTACAACTAGAAAATGGAAAGACGAGCAATCTGGCCAAGATAAATATTCTACTGAAATTGTTCTTCAAGGTTACAACACTACATTAACGATGCTTGGTGGTGGTAACACTAGTGGTGGAATTCAAAATGACACAACTCAACAAAATAATATTGAGGACTCATCACAAGTGTCAAACGATATGGATGACGAAATTCCATTTTAATATCTATGCAAAAAACTGAAGCTCCAAAAGATAATAATATTAAATTGATCTCAATGCATGATGAGATGAGTTCATCTTATTTATCTTATGCAATGAGTGTAATTGTTAGTAGAGCTTTACCAGATGTTAGAGATGGATTGAAACCTGTTCATAGAAGAATTTTATATGCAATGTATAAAGGTGGATATGATTGGTCAAAACAATTTCGAAAATCTGCAAGAATAGTTGGGGATGTTATTGGTAAATACCACCCTCATGGTGATCAATCAGTTTATGATGCGCTTGTAAGAATGGTTCAGGATTTTTCAATGAGCCTTCCTTTAGTCCAGGGTCAAGGAAATTTTGGTTCTATAGATGGAGATCCAGCAGCTGCAATGAGGTACACCGAAACAAGACTTTCCAAAGTTTCACAGTTTTTAATTGATGATATTGAAAAGGATACAGTTTCATACAAAAGCAACTATGATGAAACTGAAAAAGAGCCAACTGTATTACCTGCGCAATATCCAAATCTTTTAGTTAATGGGGCAGGTGGAATTGCCGTAGGTATGGCAACAAGTATTCCTCCTCATAACTTAGGTGAAATTATAGATGGAACACTAGCATTAATAGATAACAAAGATATTAAAGTTAAAGAATTAATGAAACATATTCCTGGCCCAGATTTTCCAACAGGGGGAGTAATCATTGGAAAACAAATAATTAAGCAAGGATATAATAATGGTAGAGGATCATTTAAAATTAGAGGAGAAGTAACATCTGAAACCCTTAAAAATGGAAGAGACAGATTAGTTATTACATCAATTCCATATCAAGTTAATAAATCAGTTTTAAACGAGAGAATTGCTCAACTTGTTAGAGAAAAAAAAATTGAAGGTATTAAAGATATACGAGACGAGTCTAATAGAGAAGGTATAAGGGTTGCAATTGACTTAAGGAATGGAGTTGAACCTGAAACGATTAAAAGACAACTTTATAAAAATACTCAAATTGAAAGTTCTTTTGGTTTCAATACTTTAGCAATTGTTGATGGAAAACCTAAAACTTGCAACTTAAAAGATTTTTTAACAAGCTTTTTATCTTTTAGAGAAGATGTAGTTATTAAAAAGACAAAATTTGATCTTAAAAGAGCAGAAGAGAGAGCACATATTTTATTAGGCTTATCTGTATCAGTAGAAAATTTAGATAAAATTATTAAAATTATTCGATCTTCTAAGACACCAGATGATGCCAAACAATCAATTTTAAAAACTAAATGGAAAATTAACAAAACTCAAAAGCTAATTTCTTTAGTTGAAGGTAAAAAAAGCAAAAATGTTTATTCT
>CACJRE010000003.1 GCA_902595745.1 uncultured Pelagibacteraceae bacterium | reverse complement strand
AAAAATTAAAGGTCTTTTTAATTCACCAAAAAAAATCATAACTTATTCGGTTGGCTATGGAAGTGATGTTGTTGGAAAATCCACAGTAGAGAAAAGATTTAGAGATATTGCAGAGGCAGGGGGTACTGAAGGACCAGATAAAAAAGGATTTTTTGTAGCTCAAACTCCAGAAGATTTAAAAGATGTTACAAATCAAATTGTAAGAGAAATTATATCAAAAACAGTTGCCTACTCAGCTCCTTCAATATCAGCTGAAGTATTGTCAGAAGGTGAATTATATCAGGCAAAATTCCAAAACAGAAATACCAAAGAGTGGTGGGGAACTATTATAAAGACAGAATTAGCCTCAGATGGTGAAGCGTATAGCGGAACAACAACCACTGGGGATGGTTTTAAATGGAATGCTGCAAAACAAATGAAAAATCCTGATGATAGAAAAATTTGGACTGCATTACCTGGTGCGGATTATCAATCTAATTGGAATAATTTTAATGTTAACAATGTCTCTGAAATTAGAGGGTTGTTTGAAAAAACTGGCAATCAAATACCAGAATACCATAGCAAGCTTAGTGTATCAGCTGGTCGTGAAAATTTATTAAGATGTAAAAATAATTATTTAGTAAGAGATGGCACTAACAATGATGAAGATAAAGGTTTAATAAACTTTATTAGAGGGGAAGACTATTTTGATTACGACGGGGATTGTAATTTAGATGAGTATAGAACTATTGAAGAAAAAACTAAAAGTGGAGGATCTTTTAAGGGTTATATTGCAGATATTTATAATTCACAACTTGTAACCGTTGGTGTTCCCTCAGCAAGAAGATCTTCCGAAAAAATAAATGAGGAAGGATATTTTAGAGCCAAAAATAATTATTCAGCTTGGGCTGACAATAATACACCAAGAAGAGAGGTGATTTATGCTGCAGCTAATAATGGAATTTTACATGCATTTGCAACAGACACAGGTGAAGAGTTATGGGGGTTTGTTCCTCCATTGGTAATTCCTAAAATGCCAAAAATGATTAATCCAAATTATAATCAAGATGATGGCGGAGGATCAAATCCATTATTTTTACTTGATGGCTCAATTACGGTTCATGATACCTATTTTTATCATCCAGTTTTAAAAAGAACTGATTGGTTTACATTGTTAATGGTTACATATGGAAGAGGTGGCGCAGGATTTACCTTACTGGATGTCACTAATCCATTTAAACCTTATCACATTTATTCTGTATTAAATGATCCAGTAGCACAAAAAATTTTTCATGCCTCAGAAGATGGAACTATTTCAGAATTTTCATACAATTCAAATAGAGCTTCTATAATTGATTTTAAAGAAAGTAATGATGCACTCATTAATAAAGAAAGCGGTACGCTTTCTACATGTGATAGCACAGGTACAACTTCTTGTTATAAAGGAAAAAAATGGACTTTAATTGGTCAAACAATTAGCAAATCAAATCTTACAATCATAGCAGATGGGATAGATGTTACAGCAACTACAAGTCTTCAAAATTTAAATGGCAACACAATCCTTACTTTTTCTAAAGATTATCTTTTTGATACATTAGGGGAAACTAGACCAAGTCCTGTTCCAAATTCTACTATCAGTATAATCCAAATTGGAGAAATAGCATCAGGAGGAGAAGATTTTGATTACCGATATTTAGGTGAAACTTGGTCATCTCCTAGAGTAGTTAGGATGCCTAATAATGGTCGTGGAGACAAAGATATTCTAGATGATGAATATGTTGCAGTCATGTCTGGTGGTTATGGTTATCCATATCCAAAAATTGGATCTAATGTTTATATAATTGACTGGTTGACAGGAAAAGTAAAAAAAAGAATAGACATAGAAGACGTTCCTAATGATATTGTCAACTCATTGCCATCAACACCTGTAGTAGTTAAAGCAAGAAATTCTGGTGCAGCTGAATATACGGGTGCTCTAGTTTATTTATCAGATCTCGAAGGTAAAATTACTAAAATTAATTTAACGAATATGGAATTTGATTATGAATATGATCCAACGGATAATACTCTTAAACCCAAACCTTTTTTTCTTGATTTATATGATCAAACTACTTTAATTAATATTGAAGCTAACAGATTATTTAATAACCGGTTTATGTATCATTCATTAGAAGCTGGAATTGGTGCTAGATATAATAAACTTTGGTTATATGGAGGAACAGGAGATTATTTAAATCTTAATGATGTAATGGTTAACCCTTCATCGGTTGATAATTTAATGTTTGGAATTAAAGATGTGCACTTTCCTTACTTTGGTAAAGTTAAAGATGCGATAACAGCAGATAATCTTACAAATTGTAAAGATACCACAACTGATAGTACCGGTGCAAACTGCCCTGAAAATGCAGACCTTGGATGGTACATTAAATTAACTGATCGAAAAAAGGTTGTAGCAGAACCAACCCTTTCAGATAATATTGTCTACTATCCAATCTATAAGCCAACTAGTAAAAATAATTTATCTTGTGGCTCAGGTGATGCATACATATGTGCAGCTGATGCAGAATGTGGAACGAATATTTCAAGCAGGTTCCCTGGTAATCCAAATAATCATAAAAGCGAAGAATGTTATTTTGTTGGAACAGGGGTTTTATCTAAATTAGTGATTCATGGATCAAAAATTTATGCTAATATTACTGAACAATCAGAAAACCCAAACAAAGACGACCTTGTAGTTATAGAGTCACTAAGCAGCGGGGTTAACAATTTTAGAAATAGTTGGAGAGAAAATTTTTAATCAATTTAAAAATTAAAACCAAACTTATATAGCCATTCTAGGCATTTTACTGAATTTATTTTAAATTAAATTTTAAAAGCAACTATTATAAAATTATCATGAATTTTTTAAGGTTGCTGATTATTATATTAATTACAATATTAGCTAATTCAGTATTTGCAAAGCCTCTCCCTCCAGGAACTGGAAGTAGTGTTCCTGCAAATATTTTATTTCTAGTCGATAAATCTCAAAGTATGTGGGACCCAGCAAGTGGAGATAAAAGAAAGTATGTAAGACCTTTTATTGATGTTGAGCCTAGAGGAGATGGGAATTATTTTACAGTCAGCGTAGATGATAGTGGTTTTGGTTACTGGAATCCTGACACCAACAATCTATCAAATAGTAATGGCGTCTTTGGTGGACAAGCAGCTAGTAGAGGTTCAAGAATTTTTGGTTACCAAGACGCTAATTTAGCAAAGCCAATAAATATGCAGTACCGAGGAAATTTTCTTTACGTACTTCAAGACAAATCATTAACAAAAGCACCTGGTTATACATTGATGTCTATAGATTCTACAAAGAGAGATGAAGGAAAAAAAGCCTTCGCTAATTGCAAAGTAGGAAAAAAAGGGAAACCTAGTAAAAATTGTTCCTCAACAACTAAAGCTATAACTCGTTTTTATACAAAATCAAAAGCTGGAAGCATTAACCCTGGATTAAAAGAGGGTGGAAAAAAAGCAAAAAGAGACACCGCAGGTAATGCAGCAATTTATTTTATTAAAAAACCTTCTATGGACATCCATGGAAATAAAATGTGGGCGATCTCTGAGGATACTTGGAGAGTAATCACATTAAATGGACATTTAGATAGAGCCTCTACAAAAATTTGTTATCCCTCTTCATCAATTTTAAAAAAATTTAATGAAGCAATTGATGTAGTTACAGAGAGTGGAAAAACTTATATCTACAGTAAACATGGAGCTAATGGTCTAATCTTAAAACAAGAATTAAAATCAGATGGATGTCCAACAGGAAGTCTTTATCAAAGCTGGAACAAATCTAGCAACTATGACAAGTGTGGATCGGGCAAAGGGCAAAGTATTGCTGTTGACAATAGAGTTATTTATACAACCGGATTTTTAAGTGCACAAGTTTGTAGATACTCACAGTCAGGAAGTTCAATTAGTTTAACTCATAAAATTGGAACTAAGGATGCCTACACTCAAAATTCAGCAAGCAACTCGGCAATTTATTTAGATAAACCAATGGGAATTAAAATTGGTGTAGGAACTAATGAGACAAATAAAGTGTATGTGGCAAACTTTGGGAGAAATGAAGTTACTATACTGAGAAACAATAATTTAACATACATTGATCATTTTGGAGACTCAGGTGTATCATTATGGAAAGGTGCAGAAGACTCCATAAGCTTTGTAGCTAGAGATTCATCACTTACTCAATCAGCTAATTTTGGAGTTGGGTTCTGGCAAGGTGGTTCAGCAAACTTTACAGGATTTGCACCTAATAGCATTAATCCAAAATTTGATGCTCCATTATCTAATGAAGGAAATACTCCAGAAGGAAATATAGCTGTTGGAATAAATCCAAAAGGTTCTCAGCAAATTTTAGAATTATTTGCCCAAGAAAAGGTAAATCTGCAATATGGAACCAAAGGACTAGGTCTAAAAGCATTAATGAATAAATATTGGACCTATGACAAAGGGATAGTAAACCCGATAATTCCTGGTCTCGATTGTCAAGTCAATGCAATGATCATTATTGGTGATGGAAAGTTTGATAAAGGATCACATGTTGATCCAAAAAGTGCAGCAAGTGCAAGATTAAATCAGCAAGGGGTTTTAACATTTACAGTAGGTTATGGACAAACGGTGACTCAGAGCGCTTCGGCAAAACAAATGTATAAAGACATTGCTATTGCAGGAGGCACTCATAAAGAGTCAGGTGGATCAGTTAAACAACAAGGTTTTTTTACAGCAAATACTCCAGCAGATTTAAGAGCTGTAATAGATCAAATTGTACAAACAATTGTTGCAAAAACGTATTCTTATTCAGCACCTTCTATTTCAAGTGAAATAGCGAGAACTGGACAACTCTTTCAAGGAAAATTTCAAAATAGAAAAAATAAAGAATGGTGGGGAACAATATTAAAAACTGAACTAACAGAAAAAGGTAATGCTTTAGCCTCAAAACAAGTTTGGGATTTAAACGATAAAATCAAACTTCCAGCACAAAGAAAAATTTGGACAGCAGTACAAGGAGATACATCGTCAAATAATTTTACAGAAGCAAATGTTGCAACAATAAGCAATTATGCTTTAGCAACTGGTAATCTGGTTAAGGATTATCATCGTAAAACTGTTGGCTCTAATAATTTAACTAGCTTAACAAGATGTAAAAATGCAAGTGGTGTGTTAGACGGAATAAATGATGAGTATGCTGGGCTTATTCGGTTTGTAAGAGGAGAAGATTATTTTGATTATGATGGAGACTGCGATCTAAGAGAGACTAGAAAAAGAAAAGATGATAATGGTAATTTAAAAAATGCATATGTTGCTGATATCTATAATTCTGAATTAGCAATTGTTGGTAAACCTTCTGCAAGTATTCAAGCTGAAACTAAAAATACAGAAAGTTACTTTAGACAAGAAAATAATTATGTAACATTTGCTTCCAATAATATTAAAAGAAAAGATATTATTTTTGCAGCTGCAAATAATGGAGTATTGCATGCAGTTGATGCTGTAACAGGAGATGAAGTTTGGGGATTTGTGCCTCCTTTAGTAATTCCAAAGTTACCGAGAGTAATTAATCCATCACTTAATCAGGCATCTGGGGGTGGAAGTATACCTTTGTTCTTGCTAGATGGCTCTCCTGTTGTTCACGATACTTATTTTAAACATCCAATTACAAAAAGAGAAGATTGGTATACTTTATTAATGATACCTTATGGTAGAGCTGGTGCTGGATTTTCTACAATTGATGTAACAGATCCAAATAATCCACTCCATTTATATTCAATATTAAATGACCCGACGAGTCAAAAAATATTAAGAGTAGATCATGAAAGTGAATTATTTACATATTCTTACCCAACAACAAGATTAAATATTACACAATTCAATCAATCTATAACTGCAAAGAATAATCAGGGAGGATCAACCGCTTGTAATAATTCAGGAGCTACCTCATGTTATAAAAGCAAAACTTGGACTGTACCTAACATTTTAGATATATCTAAAGATTATACCATTTTTGCAAATGGTATTGATGTTACCAGTTCAACAACCGCAACAAATACATCAGGAGAAGTAAAACTCATATTTAATAAAGAATATCGGTATGATGCAACAGGTAATACTAGTTCCGATAATATAAGCATAGTTCAAATTGGAGAGTTATCTAGTGGTGGTGAAGAATATGATTATAGATATCTTGGTGAGACATGGGGCTCACCTCGAGTGTTTAGAATGCCTAATGAGGGAGCCGGTGACAACAATGTATTAGATGATGAATATGTTGCCATATTAACAGGTGGATTTGGTAATTTTTCACATTCAATTGGATCAAATGTTTATGTGATTGACTGGTTAACTGGAAAAGTTAAAAAAGAAATAAAAATAGAAGACAAAGCTTATGATGATAATTCTAAAAATGACATCATTAATTCAATTCCAGCATCTCCAATAGTAATAACAGCAGATTCTTCACAGGCTAATTTTTCAGGAGCACTTGTATATGTAAATGATTTAGAGGGAAAAATAACAAAAATTAACCTAACCAATATGGAGCAAACTCCAGAGTATGATCTTTTAACAGGTAAATTTAGTACAAATGCTACACCAATTAATCTTTATGATAAGTATACTTTGTTTGATGTGTTGGCCTCAACACAAATAAATAATATATATTCATATCATTCTTTAGATGCTGGTATTGGCGTTAGATCTAAAAGTTTTTGGTTATTTGGTGGTACTGGAGACATGATGAACTTAAATGATCTCCAAGTCGATCATAACAAAGTTAAAAACGTTATGTATGGTATTAAAGATTTCTCTTATCCATTTTTTGGATCTGCAAAAACAAATCAAAGTCCAGATAATTTTTTAAGATGTAAAAATACTACAAAAGATCAAGATGGTTCTAATTGTCCAGATATAGGAGACAGAGGATGGTATATAAATATTGATGATCAAAAAAAAGTGGTTAATGAACCAACTTTAACAGGTAACGTAGTCTATTATCCGGTATTCAAACCACTTAGAGGAGCTAAGTCTTGCGGCGATGGAAAAGCCTATATTTGTTCCGTAGATGCAGATTGTGGAACAAATCTTTCTAAAAAATTAGGAACTAACGAAGGAGCTGAAAGCAATGAAGAATGCTATTATGTTGGATCAGGTGTGTTATCTAAAATAGTTGGATTTGGAACTAAACTGTATGCAAATATATCGGGAGAATCTACAAATAAAGACAAAGATGATATTGTGGTAATTGATGCAATAGATAATGGATTAATTAATTATAGAACAAGTTGGAGAGAAAATTATTAATCTAACTCTAATATCATTTTTTAAATACTTATTTTATAATCAAAATTATAATAGCTAGTTAAAAAATCATAATCTTAAACTGCTCAACAAAAATAACATACACAATACATCCTATAATAATAAAGGGACCAAAGGGAATTTCTGAAGTAAGTTTTTTACTTTTGTTCATCAAACTTGGCGTGACTGTAATGAGTGCAACCACTGAAGAGATAAATATTACAAATGGTATTGAAATCCAACCAAACCAAAAACCAATAACTGCTAATAATTTTGCATCCCCTAGACCCATTCCTTCTTTATTTCTTATAACTTTATAAAAAAATATAATTGACCAAATAATTCCATATCCAAAAATTCCTCCAATCAGAGAGTGAATATAATTTGGAAATAAGTCATTTAAATTTGGGTCAAATGATTTTACAAAACCTAAAAACATCATTGGAAAAGTTAAACTGTCAGGAATTATATAATGTTTTAAATCTATAAAAAAAATTATAAGAAATGATAAGCCTAAAATAATTAACAACGGTGTGGTTAAAGATATTCCATACAAAGTATAAATGATCAAAAAAATAAAAGCACTTATGGTCTCTACAAGTGGATATTGAAATGAAATTTTTTTCTTACATTTCCTGCATTTTCCTTGGATGAATAAATAGGATAAAACTGGGATATTATCGTACCAATTAATTTGTTTTTTACATTTAGGACAATAAGATCTGCCAGATACCACTCCTTTTTCAAGAGGTAATCTATAAATACAGACATTAGCAAAACTGCCCCAAAGAGCTCCAATTACGATGATAAATAAGAGATCCACTGAAATTTTTTTTAATTATATTTTAAATTGACCTGATAATTCAACAAAACCATCTATTAAAAATTGAACAATCACTACTGCGTCATGCAAATGAATATATAAGTTTGGCGTATTTAATATAATTTCCATGTTTGATAAATTTATCAAAAAGAGGTTAAAATACTAGCTAATAAAATGCTTTTTTTTAAAACAAAAAAACCAGACCCATCAAAACAGGCAGAAGTGTCTCAAGAAAATATTGATTTACAAATAATCAATAAAATGAACCAAGAGTTTGCAATGTCTCTTGATTTAGATGAAACCTTAAATACAGCTCTAAAACTTATTATTAAAAGATTGAATGCCCAAGCAGCGAATGTTTTTTTAATTAATAATAGAACTAAAAAGTTTGAGTGTATTGCATCACAAAACCAAAATCATTTAGATGAATATCAACTTGATTTAAAAGATGGAGTGATGGGAAAAGCAGTAGAACAAAAGAAATGTATTCGTGTTGGGGATGTAAGAAAAGATGTAAGAGAAATAGCTGAGTTTTATTTTGATCTAGATAATAAGACAAATTTTACAACTTTTTCGGTTTTATGTGCTCCGCTTATTGCAGCAAATGATTGTATTGGCGTTATCCATTGCTTAAATAAAAAAACAGATGATAAATTATTTAAAGAAGATGATCGTGAACTTTTAGAATTACTGTCAACACCTGCTGCACTTGCAATCAGAAATGCAAAAATGGCTTTGGAAATGGTTGAGCAAAATAAAATGCAAAAAGAAGTTCAGATTGTAGGTGAAATTCAAAAATCTCTTCTATCATCCAATAAAAAAGAACCTTTCCCTCTAGCTGGTATCAATATTCCTGCAAAAGTAATCTCAGGCGATTTTTATAATTTTAATGACTTAGGGGATGGTAAATACGGATTTGGTGTGGCTGATGTGTCAGGTAAAGGAATAAAATCATCTTTATTAATGTCTAAAGCGTCAAGTTTATACAGTTGTCTTAGCAAAACTAATTTCTCTCCAGCAGATCTATTAATCCAACTTAACAATGAAATATGTGAGACAATTTCAAGAGGGATGTTTGTGACAATGCTCATTGGCATCTATGACAAAAATAATAAAGAATTATTACTTGCTAATGCAGGTCATGAACCTCCAATTATTTTAAATGATAAAAATGAGTTTTCAAATTTTAATGAGTCTGGGCCTCCTTTAGGGATTGTTAAAAAAACGAAATATGAAGAATATAAAATAAAGTTTGAAAATTCTTCGATGTATATTTTTACAGACGGAATTACTGAAATTAAGAATCCAGAAGGAGAAGAGCTTGGTTCAGTAGGATTTCAAAAATATATTACTAAATATAAAGATAAACCAAATAATGAGAGATTAAAATTAATCATCGATAATATTATGAGCTATAAATATATACAAAAAGATGATTTAACTGTTGTGGTTTTAGACTCTTAAAATTTATGAAAACCTAAGTGAGCTGTATGGTTTTAAATCTAGATTGGTATTTTCATTAGCAATCATTCCAGAAATTATTTTTCCTGAAATAGGTCCTAAGGTCCATCCTAAATGGTGATGACCAAAACAATAAAAGACATTTTTGTGTTTTTTAGATGGACCCATAACTGGCAAAAAGTCTGGTAAAGATGGTCTAAACCCTAACCATTCATCCTCATGCTCAGGCAAATCTCCAAACATATATTTTGCATTATTTATTAGGTTTTTAACTCTTGATTTTGATAGTGGATTATCTAAACCACCAAATTCGACTGTTCCTACTACTCTTAAGCCTTGTTCCATCGGTGTTATTCCAAATCCTCTATTAGAGAAAATAACTGGTCTACTTAACAAGTGATCACATCCTTTAAAATGAACATGATACCCTCTTTCAGTATCTAAAGGTATTTTCTCACCTAAATTGTCAGTTAATTTTTTTGAAAAGGCTCCACAAGCTATTACTGCTTTATCAAATATAAAACTTTGACTTTCAGTTTTAAATACTGGTTTATCTTCATCGAAATTAATATCTTTGATGCTTACTTTATTAAACTTTCCTCCTTTTTTTAAAAATAAATCAAAAAGTTTTAAAAGAATTTTTTTTGGATTTCTTGCGTGTCTTGCGTAAGGATAATAAACACCTGCATGATAAAAAGGTTTGATATGAGGTTCTAAATCATGAATTTCAGCTTTACTAACTAGTTGTTGTTCAACACCTAGTTCTTCTCTTACTTTGATTTCTAATTCTCTACTTTTTAAATCTTGATCATTCCAAATGTAAAGAATTCCTTTATGTTCAACTAAACCCTCTAAATCAATTTCATCAAATAATTCATCATATGCAGGTAATGCTAAATCTAAAATTTGATGCATATTTTTTGCAGTGTGCATCATTTTTTTTGTAGTTGAATTCATGATAAATTTTAAAAACCAAGGAATCATTTTTGGTACATAGTTCCATTTTAACGCTAAGGGTCCTGAAGAGCTCAATAGCATTGACGGCACATCTGCCAGAACATCCGGACGGTTAAGTGGAACAGAAGCATAAGGTGAAAAGTGGCCAGCATTACCATAAGAAGCAGCTTGTGCACCAGGATTGTCTCTATCGAATATTGTTACATTAAATCCTTTTTTTTGTAAAAATAATGCATTCGATACTCCTTGTATTCCAGCACCAACAATTCCGACTTTAATATTTTTATTCACAGAGTATTTTTATAGATCAAATTAAAATATTTTGAAGTGACATATTATACACAATTTAAATTAGAATTATTTTAAGCTATTGTTTGTTGATTGTGAACTTTTGCACTCATTACAATACCAAAGCCAATCATGGTCGCAAGCATTGACGATCCCCCATAAGACATTATTGGAAGTGGAGAGCCTACTATAGGTAGTAATCCTAGTACCATCGATAAATTAACAGTAATATAAATAAAAATTGCAAATGCAAAACCAAAACAAAATAATCTTGCAAAACTACTTCTAGAAATTGATCCTATTTGAATAATTCTTAAAATTATAATTGTGTACAATAACAAAAGTCCAACCGAGCCAACAAATCCAAACTCTTCTGAAAATAAAGTAAAAATAAAATCTGTATGTTTTTCTGGAAGAAAATCTAGATAACTTTGTGTTCCTTGTAAAAAACCTTTTCCAGAAAACCCACCTGAACCTATTGCAATTTTAGATTGAATAATTTGATACCCAGCCCCAAGAGGATCTCTATCAGGGTTTAAAAATGTTAAAATTCTTAGCTTTTGATAAGGCTCTAAAGAAGTAATTATAAAAGGTAATGAAATTAAAAAAGTTATAAATGAAATAAAAAAATATTTAATTTTTACCCCACCCAACCACAAAATAATAAGTCCACTAGTTACGATTAATATAGATGTTCCAAGATCTGGCTGCGATATTACAAAAATCGCTGGGATTAAAATTATAGATAATGCAATAGAAATACTTAAAAATGAATTAACCTTATCAATACTTACACGATGATAATATTTAGCAAGGCATAAAATAATCCCTATTTTCATTAATTCTGATGGTTGTAAAACTAAAAAATATAAATCTATCCATCGTTGAGATCCTGATGCCTTTAATCCGTAAACAGAAACCCAAACAAGTAATAAGATGATCACTCCATATAAAAAATAAGAGCAATAATGCCAAAATTTTATATTAAAAAAAGAAATTACTATCATCAAAATAAAAAAAACAACCAATTTAGTTAAATGACTTTTGGAATGATAAAGTAGTTCACCACCATCAGTAGAATACATTATAAAAAAGCTTAGTGTTGATAATGTAAGGATACAAATTATCAAAATATAATCCAAATTTTTAATTTTTTGAAAAAAACTGATGTCTGAGTTTAATCGTCTATAATGATACATCTAAATACTAAAATCTTTATACTCTGGAAGTTGTTTTCTATACTCATGTCGATCCACTATGAGCTTAAATAATTTTGTTGCCATTGGGGCTGCTGCTGTACTTCCTGAGCCACCATGTTCAACAATAATACTTAATGCATATCTTGGATTTGTATACGGTCCGTATGCTACATATAAAGCATGATCTCTTTCCTCATAAGGTATTTGAAAAGTTTTAAGATCTAGTTCTCTTTCTCTTTTACTAATACGCTTTACCTGAGCAGTTCCCGTTTTTCCTGCAAACTGATATTTTGGATCATCTATTCTTGATTTATAAGAAGTTCCCATTATTTCATTTGTAGAACTAAACATTGCTTCTTGGATTATTCTTATATTTTTTTGATCATCATATAATGGCTCATAAAAATCATTTGATTTACTATCTTCCATAGCCTTCTTAACTTGTTCAGAAGTTAATTGATTATCATCTGTTAAAATTTTAGGTTGAATTTTATAACCACCATTTGCAATTTGTGCTGTCATTAGACAAAGTTGTATAGGGGTCGTTAGAGTATATCCTTGCCCAATACCAGTAATTAAAGTTTCACCTAACACCCAACCTTTGCCAAGGTTATTTATTTTCCATTTAGTATCTGGAAACTGTCCTGCTTTTTCATTTTCAAAATACTCACCAAGAACCTTTTTTCCTAAACCAAATTTTTCAGCAGTTATTTTTAATTTATCTACTCCAAGTTTTCTTGCTACTTCATAAAAATAAGTATCACAAGATTGTTTCATAGCATTATTTAAACTAACATATCCATGTCCTTTTTCTTTCCAACAGTGGAATGTTTGCTCATAGAGTTCTATTTTACCTTTACATTGGACTTTAAATTTAGTGTCAATAATTCCATTTTCTAAAGCTGACAAAGCAACAATTGGCTTAATGGTTGAACCTGGAGAATAAAGTCCAGAAAGAGTTTTATTGATTAATGGTTTTAATGGATTATTTCTTATTAATTGCCACTCATCTGTACTGATACCAAATAAAAAGGAATTTGGGTTATAAGAAGGAGAAGAATACATAGCAATCACCTCTCCTGTGTAAATATCCATTACACTAATTGATCCTGCTTTACCTTCTAGCAGTTCAGCAGATAATTTTTGAACCTCTGTATCAAGTGTTATCCTTATTTTTGTACCTTGTTTACCTTTTTGATATTCGAGTTGGTTAATTCTTTTGCCGTAGGCGTTCACTTCATATCTTTGAATATCATTCACCCCAATTAAGTCGTTTTCTAATGTTTTCTCTAATCCTAACTTTCCAACTTTTATTCCTGGAACAAATTTTTCTTTAATTACTTCATTAGCTAAAATGTCATCTTCACTAGGTTGACTTACATATCCTATTACATGAGTATAAATATCACTAAATGGATAATTTCTAGAAATAGTCATAACAGGTTTTACCCCTGCCAATTCATATAAATAATTATTAATTTTTAAAAATTGATCCCAGCTTAAATTTTCTGAAACAACTAAACTTTCCCATGGCTTTAATTGTCTTCTTTCCTTCTTTATCTTTTCAATTCTTTTTATGCTCAAGTTTAGAATTGCTTTTAACCTTGAGAGTAGATAATTAAAGTTTTCAACTTGTTCAGGAATAATATGTAGCTGATATACTTTTAGATTTCCTGCAATTATATTTCCAAAATAATCAGTAATGTTTCCTCTTGTAGGAGGTAGTTTCCACTCTCTAATTCTATTTTTATCAGATAATGTTAAATATTTTTTATTATCATTTATTTGAAGGGAGAATAAACGAGCAATTAATCCACCAAAGATAATTAATTTTGCTGCACCAATGATAAACATTCGACGGTTAATAATATCTGATTTTCTAATTGTAAAATTTCTTGTAATCATTTTTTTTGAATTTTGATTCTCTTCTCTAAGATATTAAATAGATATAAAAATATTGGATAAAAAATAAAAGTGAATCCGGAATTCACTAAATATGACATATAATTTACTTTGATTGAAAATATAAAATCTAAGCTTAAAACTTGAATTGAATTAATTAATAAAATTGTAAATAATAATGATATCCAGTCATTTATAAAATGAGGAGTGATTGTTATATTTCTCAAATATGCTGTAACAGCGCAGATTAACAAATAACAAAAGCTGCTAATCCCCATTGGTAAACCAACCACCACATCATTAACAATACCTGCTAAAAATATTGCACCGTAATTTAGATATCTTGGATTTTTTAATGTCCAATAAAAAATTAAGATATAAACAAAGTTAAAAGAGAAATATTCAATTTCTAAATAATTAAAATCAATTTCGTTTAATACTGATGCATATAAAAGAAATATAGGCAGGTAAAATAACAATGATTTTATTAGAGATTTCTGGTTAAGTGCTGACATTAATTTCCACTCCCAATATCATAAGAAACGATTTTAACGTAATCTAGCTGTCTAAAATCAGAGAAGAAATTTATAATATTATCATTAATTGTGTTGTCATAAATTATTTTACCTACAGGCAACCCTGGTTTGAATAAACCTCCATAACCAGAGGTATAAACAATAATTTCTTTATCTTTTATTATTTGATCATAATCATCTTTTGTGTACTCAATCACTCCATAATTTTTTCCCGTGCCAGAAGCTACAGCATGTACATCTAGTGGCTCTAATAAAACTGGAATTTTACTATTTAAATCAGACAGCAATAGTGCTCTAGAATTAGTATAATTTACCTCAATTACTTTGCCCACTAAGTAGCTATTATCTACTATTGCCATACCAATTTTAACATTATCTTTTGAGCCCTTGTTTAAGATAATTGATTTTAGATACGGACTATCCTTATCAACTAAAACTTTAGCATACAAATCCTCTGACTGTATACTTTCATTAATCAGATCTCTTAATTTTTTATTTTCTAAAATTAAAAAATCATTATTTAATTTTTTTTCTTTTAATATTTTTAATTCAGCTTCATTTTTTTTAAATTGATCATAAATACTGAGATGTTCATCTAATTTGATACCTAAATTTTTTAAATAATTTTCTGGAATTGAAATAATAAATGATGACCGATAAACTATTTCATTAATACCAATTTTGACATATTGAATAGGTTTAAAATTTAGATTTCCTAATATTATTATTATGATTGATAAAAATATTAGAGTTAATAATGAAAATTTTTGTTGATAACTTTTTTTTAAAAAAGCTGATCTGATTGCAATTATAAAATCATCTCTGCTTGTGGCCATGGATCCTAGTATTCAGATAACATGGCAGAGAATGTTTGATCTTGGTCTAACGCTTTCCCTGTCCCTATTGCAACACACGATAATGGGTCATCTGCAACATGAACTGGTAATCCAGTTTCTTTAGAAAATCTTTTATCAATATTTTTTAATAATGCACCACCGCCAGTTAATGTTAATCCCATATCAACTAAGTCAGCTGATAATTCTGGTGGGGTATTTTCTAAAGCTTGTTTAATAGCATTAATCATCTCTTTCATGATATCATTTAATGCTTCTGAAGTATCTTCCTCAGTAATGTTAACTTCTTTTGGAGTACCTGATCTAAGATCTCTACCCTTTACAGGATAAGTATTTTTTCCAGTTGGAAGAGCTGTTCCCATTTCTTTTTTAATTTTTTCAGCAGTACTATCTCCAATTAATAAATTATATTCTTTACGCATGTAATTAACTATTGCTTCATCCATTGCATCACCAGCTACTCTTAAAGATTTAGAGTAAACTAATCCTCCTAATGACATCACAGCAATCTCACTGGTACCACCTCCAATATCAATAATCATAGAACCTGTTGCTTCTGAAATAGGCAGTCCTGCACCAATAGCAGCAGCGATAGGTTCCTCAATTAATTGTACTCTTCGAGCACCAGCAGCAAGTGCGCTATCTTGAATTGCTTTTCTTTCAACTGGAGTGGAGCCAGTTGGAACACAAATTAAAATTCTAGGATTTGCAAATGTGCTTCCTTTATGAACTTTTCTTATGAAATGTTTGATCATTTCTTCTGTCACAATGAAATCTGCAATTACACCATCTCTTAATGGTCTAATCGCACTTATATTTCCAGGTGTTCTTCCAAGCATAGTTTTTGCTTCATCACCAACCGCTAAAACATTTTTCTTTCCATTTTGATCAACTATTGCAACTACTGAGGGCTCATTTAAAACTACCCCTTGCCCTTTTAAAACAACCAGTGTGTTTGCTGTTCCAAGGTCAATTGCCATATCTTGGCTCCAAATTTTCTTAATTTTACTAAATATCCCCATCTATATACCTCTCACTTTTTGATTTTCTTGCTCTATTGGAGCTGTTTTATCTCGTTTAATAATCATTTTATTTAATGCATTTATATAAGCATTAGCGGATGCAACTAATGTATCTGTATCTGCTGCTTGACCGACTGTTGTTTTTCCCTTTTCCTCAATTTTAACACTAACCGTTGCCTGTGCATCAGTTCCCTCTGTAACTGCATGAACTTGATAAAGTTGTAAATTTACATCATGCGGATAAAGATTTTTGATGCATTTGAATATAGCATCTACTGGACCATCTCCGGTCTCTGATGCTTGTTTTACTTCTCCATATACATCCAAAGTCATCTCTGCTTTTTGAGGTTCGCCTGTACCTGCAAAAACTTTTAATGATTTCAAGCTAATAGCATTAACTTTGTTATCAATAATTAAACTATCATCTACTAATGCAATAATATCTTCATCATAAACATGTTTTTTCTTATCAGCTAAAACTTTAAACTTTGCAAATGCATTACTTACAACATCATCAGTAAGATTAGGGTAGCCTAAGCTATTCATTTTATCTTTAAAGGCATGTCTTCCAGAATGTTTACCCATAACTAAAGAAGTTTGCTTAACCCCAACACTCTCTGGTGTCATGATTTCATAAGTTTGACGGTTTTTTAACATTCCGTCTTGATGAATTCCTGCTTCATGAGCAAATGCATTTTTACCCACAATTGCTTTATTGTATTGAACAGGAAAACCAGTAGCATTAGATACAATTTTTGATGCTTTACTTAATAATGTGGTGTTAATTCCTGTGTCGTAAGGCATTAAATCTGGTCTTGTTTTAATTGCCATTACAACTTCTTCTAAAGCAGCGTTCCCTGCTCTTTCCCCCAAACCATTTATAGTGCATTCAATCTGTCGAGCACCTGCTTGAACTCCAGCTAATGAATTTGCAACCGCTAATCCTAAATCATTATGACAATGGGTAGACAAAATTGCTTTATCAATATTTGGAACTTTATTTAATAATGTTTCTATTATTTTGGTAAACTCAGATGGTATTGTATATCCAACTGTATCTGGGATATTAATTGTAGTTGCTCCACTTTTAATAGCAAGCTCAACTGTCTTACACATATAATCCATATCCGTTCTTGTTCCATCTTCACAAGACCACTCAACATCATCAGTAAACTTTCGTGCATAAGTAACATGTTTTCCAATCGACTCGTATACATCCTCTGGTGACATGTTTAATTTATGCTTCATGTGCAAAGGACTTGTTGAAATAAACGTATGAATTCTAAATCTTGGAGCGTGTTTTAATGCCTCATATGCTCTATCTATATCTTTTACCGAATGTCTAGAAAGGCCAGCTGGAATAGAATTTTTTAAAATTTTACTAACCTCTGAGACAGCTTCAAAATCTCCGGGAGATGCTATTGGAAAACCAGCTTCAATAATATCAATACCTAATTCATCAAAAACTCTTGCGATTTGGATTTTTTCTTCCAAACTCATAGACGCGCCTGGTGACTGTTCACCATCACGCATAGTAGTATCAAATATAAAAACTCTATCTTTATCAGCCATATCTTTAATTTTTTAAAAAATATATAATACAATCTATAAGAGAAAATGCAAAATAATAAGTAAAATTAAAAGAAAAATCTGTTCTGATAAGTAAGTATCAAAATTAATTATAGATAGACTCAATTTTTGGCATTAAGTACAAAAGTTTTTTTGTGTAATCATGTTGAGGTTTTAAAAATATATCCTCAGTATTTGCAACCTCGCATAATTGACCATCTTTTAATACTCCAATCCTATCACACATCTGTCTTACAACTGGTAAGTCATGACTGATAAATAGAATTGTTAAATTCAATTGTTCCTGCAGGTCTTTCAATAGATTCAAAATTTGAGCTTGAATACTAACATCTAAAGCTGATGTTGGTTCATCACAGACAAGAAGTCTAGGTTGAGTTGCAAGTGCTCTTGCAATAGAAATTCTTTGCCTTTGACCTCCAGAAAATTCATGTGGGTATCGATCTGCAGATTTTTGAGACAGTTCAACCGACTCTAATAAATCATAAATGTAATCATTTAAATCGCTAGAAGTTATTGAAGGATTATGTAATTTAATCGGTTCTGAAATTATATCTTTAACTTTTAACCTTCCATTTAAAGAAGAATATGGATCTTGAAAAATCATTTGTATTTGTTTTCGAAATTTCATCATTTCTGATTTATTTTTAATTTTTGTAATACAAACATTGTCAAAATAAATATCTCCAGAGGATGGTTTAAATAAATTTACGATCATTTTAGCAATTGTAGATTTACCACTTCCACTTTCACCAACTAAGCCGAAAGACTCTCCTTCCTTAATTTCAAATGAAACATTATCTACTGCCATTACAGAGTTTTTGGAACTTTCAGTGAAAAAATTATCATCAAAACTTTTACTTAAATTATCTATTTTAACTAAATCTTGTTCAATAATTTGTTTTTTATTCCATCTATTTAAAATTTTAATATTATTACTTTTGTTAGTTTTGTTTTCTTTATCAATAATTACAAATCTAGAAATTTTTTTATTTGTTGGTGGTACTGAGCTTACCAAGCTTTTGGTGTAAGTTTCTTTTGGTTTTGTTAAGATCTCTTTTGTTTCACCGATTTCAACTAGATTACCACTTTTCATCACAGCTACACGATCTGTAGTTTCTGCAATTACTCCCATATCATGGGTAATTAAAATTACTGCTAAATTTCTTTCTTTCGTTAATCTTTTTATTAAATCAAGTATTTGAGATTGAATTGAAACATCTAGAGCTGTAGTTGGCTCATCAGCAATTAAAAGCTCTGGTTCACAACATAATGCAAGAGAAATTACTACTCTTTGTCTCATTCCTCCTGAGAACTGATGAGGATAATTACTAAATCTTTTTTCAGCATCTTTAATTCCAACTTCTTTTAAAAGTTCAATTGATTTATTTTTTGCTTCTTCATTTGATAAATTAAGATGAGTTTGAATTGTTTCTATTAATTGTTCACCAACGGTAAGTATTGGGTTTAGCGATGTCTGTGGATCTTGAAATATAAGACCTATTTTTTTACCTCTGTATTTAACAATATTTTTTGGATCTTCATGAATATTTAAATCGCCTAAAATGACTGATCCACTTGAAACTTTGCCAGGAGCATCAATTAAATTAATAATAGCATTTCCAACTGTACTTTTTCCTGAACCAGACTCTCCAACCAGTCCTAAAATTTCTCCTTTATTTACCTCAATATTTACACCTTTTGCGGCATAAACAGTTTCCTTTCTCATTGGGTAATCGACACTTAAATTTTTAATTTTTAGAAAACTCATTTTTTTAACCTTGGGTTTAAAGTGTCTCTCATCCAATCTCCTAATAGATTGATTGAAAAGGCTAATATTACTAAAAATATTGCAGGGAAAAAGGTAATCCACCATTCTCCAGAAAATAAAAAGTCATTACCTAATCTTATCAATGTTCCAAGAGATGGGGTTGTAGGCGGAACCCCTACACCTAAAAAACTTAAAGTAGACTCAGCAATAATTGCAAGCGCTAGACCAATAGTTCCTATCACTAAAACTGGTCTTAAAATATTTGGTAAAATGTGTTTGAACATTATAATTAAATTTGAAACACCAATTATTGTAGAAGCTGAAACATAATCTTTATTTTTTTCAACAAGGGTTGCTGCTCTAGACACTCTTGCAAATTGAGGCCACTCTGAAATTCCAATGGCAAATATTAAAACATAAATAGCCATTTCATCATGCATTTCTCTTGAAATTAACCCTCTTGCAATTCCATCAACCAAAAGTGCCATTAAAATACTTGGCACTGTAAGTTGTACATCTGTTAATCTCATCACTACCATCTCATATTTTCCACCAAAATATCCTGCAGTTAATCCCAATCCAACTCCAAGTATCAAACTAAATATGATCGCTGAAAAACCAACAATTAATGAAATTCTAGAACCATAAAGAATTGTTGATAACATATCTCTACCCTGTCCATCTGTTCCTAGAATAAATTTGGCTAACCCATCTTCAGTCCATGATGGAGGAGTAAAAGCTTCCATTAATGATAAAGATGAAGGATCAAATGGATTGTAAGGTGTAATAAATTCTACAAAAAAAGAACAAAAGAAAATTATGAATAAAATTACCGATGATACTATTGCCGTTGGAGACTTTATAAAGCTGTGATAGATATCACTATCCTTTATTCTTTCCCAAGTACTAATACGATTATCCACTTGAAATATCTCCTTTAACTCTAATTCTTGGATCTATAAAATAATAAAGAATATCTACGATAAAGTTTATCATCACAAAAACAAAAGCGATAAACACTAAATAAGCAGACATAATTGGAATATCTACAAATTGTACAGCTTGGATAAATAAAAATCCCATCCCTGGCCACTGAAAAACTGTTTCTGTTATAATTGAAAATGCGATTAAAGTTCCAATATTAATTCCAGCGATAGTAATAACTGGGATTAATCCATTTTTTAATGCATGCTTATATTTTATACTGTTTTCGCTAATACCTCTTGCTCGAGCAAACTTGATATAATCCGTTTGCAAAATCTCCATCATCTCTGCTCTTACAAGTCTTATAATATATGTCATTTGAAAAAGGCTTAACGTAACGGAAGGAAGTATAATTGCTTTTAATCCTGTAACTGTTAAAAAACCAGTAGTCCAAAATCCAAGATCAACCACCTCTCCTCTGCCAAACGATGGTAAAATTCCTAAAATTACAGCAAATAAATAAATAAATAAAATTCCTATGACAAATGTGGGAAGTGATACTCCCAGCAAAGAAACAGCTAAGATAATATCGCTTAAAAAACCTTTCCTATTAATTCCAGTATAAACACCTAATAATGTTCCAGTAATTAGGGCAATTAGAGCTGAAATAACTACAAGCTCAATGGTAGCGGGTAGTCTCTCCACTATTAAATCTGATACTGGTCTTCTTAATTGATAAGAAATTCCAAATTCTCCCTTTGAAGCATTCACAACAAATCTTGAAAATTGCACATGGATTGGGTCCATTAAACCTAACGTTTCTCTTAATTCAGCTCTTTCTTCATCAGAGGTTTCTTCTCCGACCATATTATTTATTGGGTCTCCAACAAAATTAAATAAAGAAAAAGACACAAAGGCAACGACTAGCATTACCAAAGCTGATTGAAACAACCGTTTAAAAAAATATTTTATCAATTTGAGAAGATTAAAAGTTACAAGCCCTCTATATTTTCATAGAGGACTTGTAATAATTTTTTTTAGTTAAAGTTAGCAGCCTTAAATAACGGTTCGTTATTTGGTCTGATGGGTACGTTAACTCCACTTTTAGATGCCCAAGAAATAACTTGGTGGTGAAGAGGAAGATATGAGATATCATCTTTCACAATTTTCCAAGCATTAGCAATTGCTGCATTTCTTTTATCTAAATCAACTTCACCTTCCATAACTCTTATAGCAGCATCGACTTCTGAGTTACTGAAGTTAACTTTGTTCCAACTAGCACCAGTTTCATACAAGTAGTGGAATACATAATGACTATCTAATGTTGGTACTCCCCAACCAAGCATATAGAAATCACCTTGATTATCTTTTAGCTCTTTGAAGTGTTTACTTTTAGTTTGCGCAAACAAATTAACGTTAACACCAATTTTACCTAACATTCCAACTACAGCTGTACAAATTGCTTCATCATTTACATATCTGTCATTTGGACATCTTAACTCCACATCAAAACCATTAGGATATCCTGCATCTGCTAATAGTTTTTTTGCAGCATTAACATCGTAAGGTAATCTTTTATCAAGAGCTTTAGTGTAACCATTTACACCTGGAAAAGTTATAATTCCTGCTGGTTCACTTAAACCTCTCATAACTTTTTTCTTAATAGCCTCAATGTCTATTGCTTGATAAAGAGCTTGTCTTACTTCTTTTTTCTTAAACGGGTTATCTCCTGTATTACCAGTTCTTAACTGGTCAGCTGCCTGATCCATTCCTAAGAAAATTGTTCTCATTTGAGCAGTGCTTTCAACTTTATGTGCTGATGAAGATCCAATTCGTGCTAAATCTTGAACTGGTGCATCTGTAACGATATCAATTTCTCCAGATAATAATGCTGCAACTCTAGTTGCTGCATTTTTAATTGGGAGTAATTCAATTTGAGTTACTTTTTTATCTTTCATCTCACCCCACCAGTGTTTATTTCTTTTGAACACTGTTTTAGTGTTAGGCTCTCTTAGAGTAATTCTAAATGGTCCAGTCCCCAACGCATTCGTTGCTGAAAAAGTTTCTTGTCCTGCATCCCAGTTTTGAGGAGACATAGCAAAATTCTTTTCAGACCATGCTTTTGACATTATGAAAATATTCGAAAGTTGGTTTAAAAGAATTGGGTTAGGTTTACTCGTTGTAATTTTAATTGAGTAATCATCGACAGCCTCTACGCCTGAGATTGTACTAATATACTCTTTAAAATCAGATGTTCTTTGCTTAGCTCTTAAAATACTAAACACTACATCATCAGAAGTCATCTTAGAGCCATCTGAGAATTTAACACCTTGTCTTAATGTAAAAATCCAAGTGTTAGGATCTGTTGTTTTCCATTCAGTCGCTAAAGCTGGTTGAATTTTCATATCTACAGCTCTTTCAACTAACGCTTCGTATATTTGTCTTGATACTTGAGTTGTTGGGCCCTCATTCTGTGCATGTGGATCTAGAGTTAAGCTATCTCCTTGCATAGACCACTTAATAGTTTTAGCCCACGCTGAAGAAAATCCAAATACTAGAACTACAGAAAGTAGAACTCTTATAAAATTTTTGATTTTCATTATTCCCCTCTATTTTAAATTTATTTAAAAAGTATAGGTGAAATAATAAAATTATTATAGATAAAATTTTACAGTAAAAAATTAACTTTTATCGCTATCTACTAATTTTTTCTTACCAATCCATGGCATCATAGCTCTTAATTCAGCACCTACTTTTTCAACTGAGTGCTCAGCTAATTTTGCTCTAGTTGCAAGGAAATTTTTTTGACCATTTTTACATTCATCCATCCACTCTTTAGTAAATTTTCCTGATTGAATGTCAGCCAAAACTTCTTTCATTCTTTTTTTAGTTTCCTCTTTATTTACAATTCTTGGTCCTGAAACGTATTCACCATATTCAGCAGTATTAGAAATAGAATAGTTCATATTTGCGATCCCACCTTCATAAATTAAATCAACAATTAATTTAACTTCATGAACCGTTTCAAAGTAGGCCATCTCTGGTTCGTAACCTGCTTCAGTTAAAGTCTCATAACCATTTTTAATCAACTCAACTAAACCACCACATAAAACAGTTTGTTCTCCAAATAAATCTGTTTCAACTTCATCTTTAAAAGTAGTCTCAATAATTCCTGATCTTCCACCACCTACTGCAGATGCATATGATAATGCAAGGTCTCTAGCTTTGCCTGAGCCGTCTTGATGAACTGCAAACAAACATGGAACTCCACCACCCTTTTCATATTCACTTCTTACTAAGTGACCTGGGCCTTTTGGAGCAACCATAAATACATCTAAATCTTTTCTAGCTTTAATCAAATCGTAATGAACATTCAATCCGTGAGCAAATGCAATACTTGTTCCTTCTCTAACTCTTTGCTCAATATGATTTTTATAAATTTCAGCTTGTAATTCATCTGGAGTTAAAATCATAACCACATCTGCCCAAGCGGCAGCATCAGATAAGTTCATAACTTTTAAACCCTTAGACTCGGCTTTTGCTATACTTGAAGATCCTTCTCTTAAAGCAACTACAATTTCTTTAACACCACTATCCTTTAAATTTAAAGCATGAGCATGTCCCTGACTTCCATAACCAAAAATTGCAATTTTTTTTCCTTTAATCAGTTCAACATCTGCATCTTTTTCATAAAACATTTTCATTATTTTTCTCCTTAATTAATTAGTTAAATATTTCAGCGCCTCTAGTCATTGCAACCGCACCCGTTCTTGAGACACTTATAAGACCGTGCGATTTTAAATTTTTTATCATTTTATCAATTTCTCTTCTAAGCGCTGTAATTTGAATTACAGCAGATTTCTTTGTTTGATCTAATATAACTGGATTAAATTTTTTACAAGCATTTAAAGCTTTTTTTATTTTGACTGCACTCCCAACCACTTTAAATAACGCCATTTCTTTAAAAATTACATTTTTATCTTCTCTTTTAAAGTTTCCAACTTTATGAACAGGAACTAATTTTTTCAATTGTAAAACAATCTGCTGAATAACCTCTGGTGTACCTGTGGTTACTATTGTAATTCTTGAAATATTAATCTTTTGATCAACTTCTGCTACTGCAAGAGACTCAATATTATACCCTCTTCCAGAAAATAGGCCTACTACCCTGGATAAAACACTTGCTTCATTATCCACCCAAACAACAATTATATGTGTTTCTAATTTACTTACTTTAGTTGGGGTACTATATGCAGATTTAGATTTTGACATTTAAACTAACGCTTTTCCCTTACCTGTAATTTTATTTTCCTCTTGGTCTTTAGGGCCTAACAACATTTGATTATGAGGTTTTCCTGAAGGGATCATAGGAAAACAATTCTCTGCTTGATCCACATGACAATCAAAAATAACTGGCTTATCAATATTGATCATTTCCTCAATTTTTTTATCTAATTCATCTGGATTTTCTGCTCTAATACCAACACATCCATAAGCCTCAGCTAATTTTACAAAATCAGGTAATGCCTCAGAATAACTTTCTGAGTAATTCTTTTCATGCAGTAATTCTTGCCACTGTCTTACCATTCCCATGTATTGATTATTTAAAATGAAAATCTTTATTGGTAAATTATATTGAATTGCAGTTGAAATTTCTTGCATCGTCATCAGAATTGAAGCTTCACCTGCAACATCAATTACCAATTTTTTAGGATTTGCCACCTGAACACCTATGGCAGCAGGTAGACCATATCCCATAGTTCCTAAACCTCCAGAGGTCATCCATCTGTTTGGTTTATTAAATTTATAGTGTTGTGCAGCCCACATTTGGTGTTGGCCAACTTCTGTTGTAATAAAAGTGTCTTGATTTTTTGTCAATTCATAAAGTCTTTGAACTGCATGTTGTGGTTTAATTATTTTGTCACTATTAATAAAGTTTAGAGACTCTTTTGATCTCCATTTTTGGATTTGTTGCCACCATTTTGAAATTTTTTGTTTGTTTGATTTTTCTAAATTTATATTTTTCTTTTTTAAAGTTTTAGTTGTTGATTTAATAACATCCGTTACATCTCCAACTATTGCTAAATCTACTTTTATAATTTTATTGATTGAAGATGGGTCAATATCAATATGAACTTTTTTTGATTTAGGAGAAAACTCATCAATTTTACCTGTAATACGATCATCAAATCTTGCACCAATATTAATTAATAAATCACAATCGTGCATTGCGTTATTGGCTTCATAAGTTCCATGCATTCCAAGCATACCTAAAAATTGATTATCATCACCAGGGTATGAGCCTAACCCTTGAAGAGTTGAGGTAATTGGAAAACCAGTTAATGCAACTAATTCTCTTAAAAGTTCACTTGCTTTTGGTCCAGAATTTACAACCCCACCACCAGTATAAAAAATAGGTTTTGAAGCTTTGTTCATTAACTCAATCAGTTGATCAATATCTTTTTGATTAAATCTATTTTTATTTTTAATTTCTATTTTCTTTTCCTTTTTAAGCGAAATATATTTTGTTTTTGCAAATTGAATATCTTTTGGAATATCGACTAGTACAGGTCCAGGTCTTCCTGTAGTTGCAACTTCAAATGCTTCATGCATTATTCTTTGAAGATCATTAACATCTTTCACTAACCAATTATGTTTTGTACATGGTCTAGTAATTCCTGTTGTATCACATTCTTGAAAAGCATCTGTTCCTATTAAATGAGTTGGCACTTGTCCTGAAATACAAACTAATGGTACCGAGTCCATGTATGCATCTGTTAAAGCGGTTACAACATTTGTTGCACCTGGTCCTGAAGTAACCAAAACAACTCCAGGCTTACCAGAAGATCTAGCATAACCTTCAGCAGCGTGGCCTGCTCCTTGTTCATGTCTTACTAAAATATGTTTAATAGATGTATGATTTTTTAATTCATCATAAATTGGAAGAACTGCTCCTCCTGGATAACCAAAAATATGATTTACCTTCTTTTCTTCAAGGCACTTAAATACGATTTCTGCTCCAGTATATAATTTTGGCATTTCGCAATCTAGCTGAAGTTGTGCTGATTGGTCAAGTTTTAGAATGAATTATTTAATTTTTTTTAAAAATTTATTTAGGTCTTGTGGATGCAGTTTTACCCAACTGAACATGTTGCCTCTTGCCCAAGTGCTTTGTCTTTTTGCGTATTGACGTGTCTTTATTGATATTTTCTCAATAACTTCCCCAATATCTTTTCTTTTTTCCAAATATTCCTTAATTTCACTGATACCGATAGCTTTATTGACACTCTTATCTTTTCTAACTTTTAATTTAATAAACCTTTTAACTTCATTGATTGCTCCAATCTCAATCATTTGCTCAGCTCGTTTGCCAATTCTTTGGATTAACTCCTCACGAGGATAATCAATATATATTTTAAAAAAATCCTCTTTTTCAAAATATGATTTAGTGTTTTGGAACCAATCATGGAGAGATTTTTTAGTGTATTGTTTTACTTCATAAGCTCGAATTGATCTTTGAGCATCGGTTGAATTTATTTTTTCTTTAGAATTTGGATCAAGCTTTATAAGTTTTTGATAAAATTTTTTTTGACCTAAATTTTTATGCAATGTTCTTATTTTATTTCTAAATTTAATTGGAATATTTGGAATACTCACCAAACCATCCGTTAAAGATTTAAAATACAATCCAGTTCCTCCAACAAAAATTGGTGTTTTATTTCTTTTTCTTACTTCTTTGATTTTTTTAATTGCAATTTTTAACCAGTCTCCAGTAGAAAAATTATTTTTAACACTATGGAAGCCATATAAGTGATGTTTTATTTTTTGATAATCTTTAGCATAAGGACGTGCGGATAAAATTTTTAATTCTTTATAAACCTGCATACTGTCTGCATTAATGATTTCTCCATTAATTTTTTTTGCAAGTTTGATTGAAAAATTTGATTTACCCGAGGCTGTGGGTCCAGAAATCAATATAATCTTGGATTTTAAATCCATGATTAATCTAATTTAACACCAATATATCTTCTTTGATTTTGATTGTTGAATATTGCAAGTAGAATTGTTTTTTGATTTGATTTTAAAACATCTTTGACAATTCTTTGTAAATCTTTTGCATTCTTAATTTTAATTTTTTGTGCCTCAACTATAATACTGTTAACGTCTATTGAATTTTTTAGTGGGCTAGTGTTTCCTATTTTTGTTACCACTAATCCTGAGGTTTGATTGGGGAGTTTTCTAGTCTTAATATCTTCTCTAGTTAATTTTCTAACAGTAATTTTTAAATCATCTATAATTACATCTTTAGGAGCCTCAGTTTGTTTTTCACTTACTTTAAAATCATCTGATGTCTCCAATCTTCCAAGAAGAATGTTTTTAGTAATTTCTTTTTTATTTCTCCAAACTTTTACTTTAACTCTTGTTCCAACTTTTGTTTTAGCAACAATTGCTGGAAGTTCTTTCATTTGATTAATTCTTACTCCATTAAATTCTAAAATAATGTCCCCTGCTTTAATTCCCCCTTTTTCTGACGGGCTATTTTCTGCAACACTTGCAACTAATGCGCCTCTAGGTTCATCTAGTTTTTCTACATCTGCAATTTCTTGAGTAACATCTTGAATTCTAACTCCCAACCAACCTCTTTTGGTTTCACCAAATTCAATTAATTGCTCTATGACTATTTTTGCATCATTAGCTGGGATTGAAAATCCAATTCCAATAGATCCATTTCTTCCAAGAATTGCGGTATTAATTCCAATAACATCGCCATTCATATCAAATAATGGTCCCCCTGAGTTTCCAGAGTTAATGGAGGCATCCGTTTGTATGTAATCTTCATATCTTGAAAGACCGATTGATCTATTTCTTGCAGAGATAATTCCTGAGGTAACAGTTCCACCTAAACCAAACGGGTTACCGATTGCTATAACCCAATCTCCAATTCTTGCTTTATCTGAGTCTCCAAATCTAACAGGAGTAAATTTGTCTTTTGTCTCTAATTGTAAAACAGCGATGTCAGATAAAGGGTCAGCACCAATTACTTTAGCTTTATAATCTTTATCACCATTGACTCTTACAATGATATCTTCTGCATTTTGAATAACGTGATTGTTAGTTACGACTATCCCCTTTTCATCAATAATAAACCCTGATCCTAAAGCAGATGATTTTCTCTCTTGAGGGGTTCCAAATTCTTTAAACATATCTTCAAAAGGTGAGCCTGGAGGAAATTGAAAAGGAAATGGATTAGATGTGGTCTTAACCGTTTGAGTAGTTGAAATGTTCACAACAGATGGCATTAATCTCTCAGCTAGATCTGCAAATGAAGCTGGAACTGATTTTGAATTTGATTGAACTGAAAAACTAAACGCTAAAATAAATGTTAAAATTACAAACTTTAATTTTTTCATACTAACTTTTTATAAAATAAATTATTATAAATCCTATAATTGCAAAAATTAGCCCACCTGTTCTTAGCTGACTATCATTTACAAGTTCTAACTTCTTTAACATACTTTTCATTTTTGATGGAAATATGGCATACAAAATTCCTTCGATAAAAAGAAAGAGACCAAATGCTATGATCAATTCCTTCATAAAATAGGTTATTCTGATTGAGGTTTTATATTTCCAAAAAACTTAAAAAATTCACTATCAGGAGACAATATCAACGATGTATCTCCACCGATTAGAGCTGTCTCATAGGCTTGCATTGCTCTGTAAAATGCAAAGAATTCAGGATCTCTTCCAAAGGCTTCAGCGAAAATCTTATTTCTTTCTCCATCCCCTTCCCCCTTCATGATCTCAGATTTCTTTTGGGCATCTGCTAGAATAACAGTTACTTCTTTATCTGCTGTAGAAGTGATTGTGACTGCCATCTCTGCACCTCTTGCTCTAAATTCTTTTGCTTCTCTCTCCCTTTCAGTTTGCATTCTTCTATAAATCGCATCACTGTTTGCTTGAGGAAGATCAGCTCTTTTAATTCTAACATCCACTATTTCAATTCCAAAGTTTTTAGCTTCAGTATTTACTCCTTCTTGAATTAGCGTCATCTGTTTAGTTCTATCTTTTGATAAAAGGGTTTGTAATTCTTGTTGACCAAGAACATTTCTTATTCTTGAGTTAATAATTGTTGATAATCTTGATCTTGCAACTCTTTCATTTCCAACTGAAATATAAAATTTTAATGGATCTACAATTTTAAACCTTGCAAATGCATCCACAATTAATCTTTTCTGATCGGATGCAATTACTTCTTCTGGTGGTGTATCTAAATTTAAAATTCTTTTATCAAGATAAACAACGTTTTGAATAAATGGGAGTTTAAAGTTTAAACCAGGTTCAATAATTATTCTTTTAGGATCACCAAATTGAAGAACAATTGCTTGGTTAACCTCTTTAATAATAAAAACTGAAAAGAAAACTAAAGCTCCTAAAATAGCAATAATTGGCAGTAATATTTTTTGAGCTTTCATCTAATTAGTCACCTTCTTTTTGTTTAATTCTGGCAAAGGAAGATAAGGCACTACACCTGATCCTGCATTTTTCTCTATAATTACTTTTTCAATATCAGCTAGTACTTTTTCCATAGTTTCTAAATACATTCTTTCTTGAGTAACTTCTTTTGCTTTTGCATACTCATCATAGATAGATACAAATCTGCTTGCTTCCCCTTCAGCTTTAGCTACTACTTGATTTTTATAAGCTTCTGCAGCTTGTAAAATCTTTTGTGCTTCCCCTCTTGCTCTTGGGATGACATCGTTAGCATATGCTTCAGCTTCGTTTTTAGAACGTTCCATATCCGCTCTTGCAGCTTGTACATCTCTAAATGCATCTATAACTTGATCTGGTGGATCGGCTTTTTGAGTTTGAACTTGTGTTACTTGAATACCACTTTGGTATTCATCTAAAATGGATTGAATAATCTCTTGAGTTTCAATTTCAATTTTTGCTCTTCCTTCTGTAAGGATCGGTTGTATATCACTTTTAGCAATTACTTCTCTCATCGCAGTTTCTGCTGCAGCTTTTACAGTGCCCTCTGGGTCTTGAATTTCAAATAAAAATTTGCCTGCATCTTTAATTACCCAAAACACTGAAAAGTCTATGTTCACAATATTTTCATCACCAGTTAACATTAAACTTTCTTGTGGAACATCTGCTACACCTCCACCTGAAGAAAAACCGCTTTCTCTTTCTGATCTAAAACCAATATCCATTCGATTAACTTTAGTAACTTTAGGTGTTTCAACTGTCTCTACTGGAAACGGAATGTGATAGTTAAGACCAGGCTGAGTTGTTTTAACAAATTTACCAAATCTTAAAACTACACCCTGCTCATCGGGTAATACTCTGTATAGTCCACTTGCTAACCATACAAAAACTAAAACGATTAAAATTAGACCGATTGGTTTTCCACCTGATTTACTTCCACCAGGTAAAAATTTATTAATTTTTTTTTGAATATCTCTGATTATTGCATCTATGTCCGGCGGTGTGGGTCCTCTTCCTGAACCATTTCCTCCTCCTCCTGGGGGTGCTCCCCATGGACTTCCGCCTCTGCCTTTAAAGTCATCTGACATATGTCAAAGTATATAGTGTCTTTATTGTAAAAAACAAGTAATGATAAAATTATGACGGATAAAAAACCAGAACTAAGTGACGCAATGAAAAAGAAGCTGGAGCCTAAGAAATTCACAAAAAATCCGATTTTAGGAACAAAGTTCACAATTGCAATTTCAAGTGCAAAGGGTGGAGTTGGAAAATCGACTTTTGCAACGAATCTTGCGTTAGCTTTGAAACAAACTGGTTGTAAAGTTGGTTTATTAGATGCTGACATTTATGGTCCATCAATTCCAAAAATGTTTGATATTAATGAAAAGCCAAAAAGTGATGGTCAAAAGTTAGATCCAATCACCAAGTATGACATTCAATGTATGTCGATTGGTTTTTTAGCAGATCAACAAACTCCAATGATATGGCGTGGTCCTATGGTTACTAGTGCTATTAAAACTTTTACTCAAAAAGTTAATTGGAAAGATTTAGATTTTATTATTGTTGATATGCCTCCAGGAACTGGAGATACTCAATTAACTTTTTCACAAGAAATTAAAATGGATGGAGCAATTATAGTCTCTACTCCTCAAGAAGTGGCTTTATTGGATGTTAAAAGAGGTATTAAAATGTTTGATAAACTTGGAGTTAAAATTTTAGGTCTTGTAGATAACATGAGCTATTTCACAGGTGATGATGGAAAAAAATATAAAATTTTTGGCGAAGGGGGAGTTAAAAGAACTGCAGAGGAATTTGATAAAGAATTTTTAGGAGAAATACCTATTAATCCTGAAGTTGGCAAAAATGGAGATGAGGGCAAACCTATTGTTGAGGCTAATCCTGAACATGAAATTTCTAAAATTTATTTAGATTTTGCAAATAAAATTAAATCAACTTATCTTTAAGATCGAAAGCCACCATTAACTCGTTCCATTCCCTTTTTGAAAGACCAGAACTTTCTACATCAACATTTTCACCTTTGATAAGTTTTTGAATAATTGCTTTTCCTTTAGCTGAAACTTCAGTACCACCAACTCTATAATCCATAAATGCATCATAAGTTATTGGAACCCATTTTTTAACCGTATCTAACATGATATCTGCATAAACTCTTATTTCATATTGAGCATGGCTATCAGCTCTTAATCTTAAAAAATTCATTAAGTTTAACAAATCAGTTTTCCAATACCACTGGGTATAAGTATTTAGTGTTAAATTCATTCTAGCAAGTTCTCTTGCTAATCCTTTTTTATTTTCATCAATAGTTGAACCATCAAATCTTTCATTCAACATTGTCTCATAGTTATCATACGTTCTTTCAGCATCATTTTTCAAAAGTTCTAAAACTTCTTTAGCTTGTTCTCCCTCTAAAACATCACCTCTTCCCTGTCTGTTACTTGTAGATTGAGCAGCTAAATTATCCTGTGAGGGTAAATAAAATTCCTTATCTAAAATTGAGTACCTTGCAGAATACTCATTCACATTAGCAGTTCTATGTCTAATCCATTGACGAGCAATAAATATAGGTAGCTTAATATGATATTTAACTTCACACATTTCAAACGGTGTGCTGTGCCAATGTCTCATTAGATATTTAATTAAACCTTTGTCAGTTGAAACTTGCTTAGTTCCTTTACCGTATGAAACTCTAGCTGATTGGACTATAGATGTGTCATCACCCATGTAATCAATTACTCTTACAAAACCATGGTCTAAAGCTGGGATTGCTTCATACAGTATCTTTTCAAGTTCTGGAGCAGTAACTCTTTTTGTAGGATTGCTTTGACTTTGTTGATTTTTTATTTCGTCAGCTTGTTCTTTTGTTAATTTCATGATTGTTATTGAATCTGTTGTATTTCCTTTTATATTAATAATGTTGGTTTTCCAACTACGACGATAAACGAATTTCGTAATAACCATTGCGGACGTGGGGGCAGTACCCACCACCTCCACCATTACAACTTATGGGGGTGAACTAGATTCGACGGATGTCTAAAGGCTATTCTTTCGTTCGGGATTGTTCCACCGTGACGGGCTAATTTATAATTGCTAACGAAAGTTACGCACTTGCTGCCTAATTAACTTTGTTAATTAAGTAGACGGGGTTTGGGGCACCTGGCAACAGAACGCCCCTAACAAACAAAAAATGTTTATATAACTTGTTATTTTTTTAATTCAGCTTGAGCAGCTGCTAATCTTGCTATTGGAACTCTATAGGGTGAGCAAGAAACATAATTCAAACCTGCTTTAGAGCAAAACTCAATACTTTTTGGATCTCCACCATGTTCACCACAGATTCCAAGTTTCAATTTTTTATTTTGACTTTTACCTTTGTCAACTGCAATTTCAACTAAGTCTGCAACTCCATCATCAATAGATACGAATGGATCAATTGAAAATATTTTGTTGTCTAGATAGTCATTTAAAAACTTACCACTGTCATCTCTACTAATTCCAAATGTTGTTTGTGTTAAATCATTAGTTCCAAAACTAAAAAATTCTGCATGTTTTGCAATTTCTTTAGCTTTTATTGCAGCCCTAGGCAGCTCAATCATCGTGCCAACCATAAATTCAATTTTAATTTTATTTAGTTTTTGCACCTCGCTTGCAATATTTATCACTAAATCCTTCATTATCTTAATTTCAGTTTCTGTAGAGACTAATGGAATCATAATCTCTGGAAAAGCTGATTTAATTTTTTTCTTTTTAAGTTCGGCTAATGCTTCAAAAATAGCTCTACTTTGCATTTCATAAATCTCTGGAAAGGATATTCCCAGCCTACAGCCTCTATGGCCTAACATGGGATTTTGTTCATGTAATTCATCAATTCTAGTCTCAACTTCTTTAGTTGATAGTCCTACTACATTTGCAACTTCATTAATTTCTCTACTTGTTCTTGGTAGAAATTCATGAAGAGGAGGATCTAACAATCTGACTGTAACTGGCAGACCATTCATAATTTTAAAAATTTCTACAAAATCTTTTTTTTGGTGAGGTAAAAGTTTTTCAAGTGCTTTTGCTCTATCTTCTTTAGTTTTAGACAAAATCATTTCTCGAACAGATAAAATTCTCTCTTCATCAAAAAACATATGTTCAGTTCTGCAAAGACCTATGCCTTCTGCTCCAAAATCTTTTGCTATTTTGGTATCTTTAGGTGTTTCTGAATTAGTTCTGATATTTAATTTTCTAAAACTATCTGCCCATGACATTAATTTTGAAAAATCCCCTGAAATTTCAGGTTTCACAGTTGAAACGCTTCCTTCTATAATTCTACCAGTAGATCCATCAATCGTTATAACTTCACCTTCTTTTATTTCTTTAGATGCAGTTTTAAATGATTTATTTTCGTAATTAATGTCAATTTCACTAGAACCAGAAACACAAGGTCTTCCCATTCCTCTTGCGACAACAGCTGCGTGACTTGTCATGCCTCCTCTTGCAGTTAAAATTCCTTTAGCTGCATGCATCCCTTGAATATCTTCTGGTGATGTTTCCACTCTCACTAAAATTGTATCCTGCATCATTCCAGTTAATCTTTCGGCCTCTTCAGAGGTGAAAACAACTTTTCCGCTAGCTGCACCCGGAGAAGCTGGCAAACCATTAGCTATAACATTAATTGAGCTTTTCTCATCTAAGGTTGGATGAAGTAATGTATCTAGAGAATTAGGATCAATTCTTAAAACAGCTTCTTTTTTTGAAATTAATTTCTCTTTTACCATATCAACTGCGATCTTTACTGCTGATTTAGCTGTTCTTTTTCCTGATCTAGTTTGAAGCATCCATAGTTTTTTATTCTCAACAGTGAATTCAACATCTTGCATATCTTTATAATGTTTCTCTAATTTCTTTAGAATTTTGTGAAGTTGTTTGTAAACGTTTGGCATAACTTCTTCCATTGATGGAGCTTTCACTTTAGCTTGTAATCTTGCCTTTTTAGTTATGTATTGCGGTGTTCTAGTTCCCGCCACAACATCTTCGCCTTGAGCATTAATTAAATATTCACCATAAATTTCATTTAGTCCATCTGAAGGGTTTCTTGTAAATACCACTCCTGTCGCACAATCCTCGCCCATATTACCAAATACCATTGATTGCACATTTACTGCTGTGCCCCATTCAGCAGGAATTTGATTTAGTTTTCTATAAACTTTTGCTCTATTGCTTTCCCAAGATAAAAATACTGCGCTTATTGCTCCAAATAATTGCTGATAAACATCTTGTGGAAAATCTTTTTTTGTTTTTTCTTTAACAGTTCTTTTAAAATCTTCTATCAATCCGTTCCAATCATTTTCATCTAGATCTGTATCTAAGAGAACACCTTTTGTAAGTTTGTAATTTTCAATTAATTCTTCAAAATGATAGCCTTCGACTCCCATCACTACATTGCCATACATTTGAATAAATCTTCTGTAGCTATCTTTAGCAAATCTTCCGTTTGAAGTTTTTTGGGCTAAGGCATTTACCGTCTTATCGTTTAAACCAAGATTTAATATTGTATCCATCATTCCTGGCATAGACACTCTTGCTCCTGATCTTACTGAGAGTAGTAAAGGGTTTTTTAAATCACCAAATTTTTTACCTACATCTTTTTCAATAATTTTTAACTCTTTTTTGATTTGTATTACTAAATTTTTATTCAATTTTTTTTTATCCTTATAAAAAAGTTCACAAACCTTTGTAGAGATTGTAAATCCTGGCGGAACAGGTAGGCCCATTCTTCCCATTTCAGATAAATTTGCACCTTTTCCACCTAAAAAATTTTTAGGTTCTTTAATTTTTTTACTTTCTTTAGATTTAAAATTTAAGATTAGTTTATTCATTGACGGGAATCGATTAGAGAAAAATTAACATAATAATCAAACGTTTTACATAACATTTGAATTAGTTCCAGTCTGTTTTTTTTAATTGTGATGTCGTCCTCGTTAACTATGACATTATCAAAAAAATCAAAAATTACTTTTTTGGACTCAGCCAAATTGTTAATAGTTAGATTAAAATCCTCGTCTTTATTAATATTTTGAAAGTATTTTTTTAATTCAACAATCTTTTTATATAAATTTTTCTCAAACTCAGTTTTGAAAATACCAGGATCAGTTGTATTTGATAATTCTAGTTTTTTATCTTTTAACTCACTTTCTAATATACTTGATGCTCGTTTAAAACTTGAAACAACATCTATTCCAATAGGTTTATCTATCAACTTATTTAAACTTTTAGCCTTACCAAAAATAATCACAGATTGATCTAAATTAAGAAAGCTTGTAGAGGCTGAGATAATATCATTACGAATTTTTTCTTCTTTCATGTAAAATTTCAACCTATCCATTAAAAAATTCTCTAATTCTTTCTGTAAAGATTTATTTTCAAATTCAAAACCTTGATCAAAATACAATCCAGCTGAATAATTAATTAAGTCTCTTAATTTGAAATCTTTTTTATTTTCGACTATTGTCTTGACTATTCCTAAAGCTAATCTTCTTAGAGCAAATGGATCTTTTGAACTTGTTGGCTTTTGATTTATTCCAAAGAAACCAACAAGTGTATCTATTTTATCAGCTAGAGATAGTGCTACACTATATGGCTTTTTAGGCACTTTTGAATTTAATCCAGCTGGCAAATATTGTTCACTAATAGCTTTAGAAACATCTTTCTCAAATCCCTGGGCTTCTGCAAAGTAACCTCCCATAACACCTTGCAGTTCTGGAAATTCTCCTACAAGTTCTGAAACTAGATCTACTTTGCAGATAGATGCAGTTAATTCAACTTTATCTTTACTAATTAATAATTCATCAGAAAGCATTCCACCTAGTTTTCTCATTCGTTGAACCTTATCGAAATATGTTCCAAGCCCTTTGAAATAATTCATGGATTTAAGCACTGAAACTTTTTTGACTAAATTTTGTGATTTATCTTTCTTCCAAAAAAACTCCGCATCATTTAATCTAGCTTCAACAACTCTTTCATTTCCAAGTTTTATTAGTCCGTTTATATCTTTCTTATTCGTAACGACTAGAAATTCATTTGTAATATTTCCCTTTTTATCAAAAGTTGGAAAATATTTTTGATGATGTTGCATTGTAATTATCAAAATTTCTTTAGGAATATTGAGAAACTTTCTATCAAATTCACAGAGTATAACATTGGGTTGATCTGTTAGATCAACAACTTCGTCAATTAATTTAGGATTATTTTCAATTTTTATGTTTTTTTTGTTTGAAATTTCATCTAATTTTTTTTCTATAAAATTTTTTCTTAAATTATGATCTATGGTAATGTTCATTTTTTTAAAAAAATTATTATAATCTTTAAAATCAATGAATATTTTTTTCTTCTCCTCAAACTCTTTATCTATAAATGTAGAATTTGAAGAGGTTAAATGATGAAAATTAAAAGTTAACTTTTTTTTATCAAATATTGCTAAAATTGATTTTAATGGCCTTCCCCAACTTAAATCAAAATCACTCCATCTCATTGATTTTTTCCATTGAATTTTATTTAATATTTGTGGAATTAACTCTTCTAATAGATCTTGGGTACTAAGTTTTTTTGATTTTGTTTTAAAAAAATAAAATTCACCTTTATCTAATTTTTTTTTAATAAGATCTTTTTTAACTATATTATTTGATCTAATAAAACCTTCTAATGCGATTTCCGGGGCTTTTACATTTGGACCTTTTATTTCCTCAGATTTTAATAATATCTTTTTTTGTAAACCCTCAAATAATACAACTAATCTATTTGGAGTTGAAAATGATGAGTTTTTTTTAAATGAAATAGCTTTTTCATTAAACACTTTTGTAAAACTATTTAACAGGTCTTCTCTTAAATTCTTTTGAAGAGATGACGGTATTTCCTCACTAAACAATTCTAAAAAAAATTCTGACATTTAGATTTGACTATCTAACCAAACACCCGCTGCAGCTTTTGTAATATCTCTTATTCTTCCGATATACCCCGCTCTTTGAGCAACACTTATAGCCCCTCTGGCATCTAAAATATTAAATATGTGACTTGCTTTTAAACATTGATCATATGCTGGTAATGATATCTTTTTTTCTACAAGTGATTTAGCTTCTTGTTCAATCATATCAAACATTTTTAATAAACTTTCAACATTTGCATGCTCAAAGTTATATGCTGAAAATTCTTTTTCTGCTTGATGAAAAACGTCGTGATATTTTATTCCTTCATCATTCCATATTAAATCATAAACATTTTTTTGTTGTTGGGTAAACATGCATATTCTCTCTAATCCATATGTAATTTCTACTGAAACAGGTTTGCATTCATACCCTGCCATCTGTTGAAAATAAGTGAATTGTGTAATTTCCATACCATCACACCAAACTTCCCAACCTAAGCCTGCCGCACCAAGTGTTGGACTTTCCCAATCATCTTCCACAAACCTGATATCATGCTCATTATGATCAATACCAATCACTGACAAACTATTTAAATATAATTTTTTTATATTATCAGGTGAAGGTTTTATCAAAACTTGAAATTGATAATAATGTTGTAATCTATTTGGATTGTCGCCATATCTTCCATCTGTTGGTCTTCTTGATGGTTGAACATAAGCAGCTTTCCAATGTTTTGGTCCAAGCGATCTAAGAGTGGTTGCAGGATGAAATGTTCCAGCACCTACTTCCATGTCATAAGGTTGAAGAACGATACATCCTTTTTTGCTCCAAAATTTTTGAAGATTAAGAATTGTATCTTGAAATGATTGAAATTGTTGTTTTGGTTTTTTTAATTTAGAAACCATATCTTTGCCAGATTGACCTTTCGTCTAGAATATTGGCTAACTGATCTACCTGATTATTAGATGAAGAAAGTTTTTGACTTAACCAACCTCTAGATTTTTCAAATTTTTTGACAACTACATCATTTCCAAATTTTTCTTTGAGAACTTGATGAGCATCTCCTATTCCATCTATTAAACCTAATTCTTTTGCTTTACTTCCCGACCAAAACTCTCCAGAAAAAAGTTCGACTTCTGATTTATTTAATTTAGATCCTCTACTTTTTTCTACCACATTAATAAAATCTTTGTGTAAATCTAACTGGATATTTTTTAATCTTTCTATGTCCTCGTTTTTTTCTTCTAAAAAAGGGTCTAAAGTACTTTTGTTTTTTCCAGCCGTGTGAACTCTTCTTTCAACACCAATTTTTTTTATTAACTCAGTAAAACCAAATGAAGAGTATATGACTCCTATAGAGCCAATAATTGAGCTTGAATTTGCATAAATTTCATCTCCAGCACATGAAATTAAATATCCACCTGATGCAGCAACATCTTCAGCAAATACAATTACCTTTTTTTTGTTATTTTTGGCTTCCTGTCTTATAAAATTATAAATCATATGCGATTGAACTGGTGATCCACCTGGTGAGTTTACAGTTATAGCTACACAAGAGGTTTTTTTTAGTGAAAAAGCCTTTTTAATAAGTTCTTCCTGACCAGCAAAATCAATACCTTGTTTAAATTTTCCAGCATTTCCGATCACTCCATTCAATTTTATATGAGCTACGGTCTTTTTCTTTTTAAAAAAAGAGAACATTATTATTCCTTATAGAATTATTTATTGAATATTTTAATTACTTATAAATGAAGAATTAGGTGCGTCAATTGATAAGTAATATATAAAACACAAATATACTAATTTAAGATCATTATGGGAACTGTAGTCCAGCTTAAAAATCAAATAAACAACTCTTACTTTCATCTCAAAGATTCAGTTGAAGACAAACTAATTCTTACCGAAGAAAAAATAAAATCAAAATTAGCAAGTGATGTCGGATTGGTTCAGAAAATGACTGATTACCATATTCAAAGTGGTGGAAAAAGACTAAGGGCCCTATTAACTCTTGGATCTGCAAAACTGTGTGGTTATTCCAAAGGCTCAAGAGATATTAACTTAGCGGCATGTGTAGAATTAATTCATAGTGCAACTTTAATGCACGACGATGTAATTGATGAAGGCACTATCAGAAGAGGTAAAGAAACGTTAAACAAAGTTTGGGATAATCATTCATCAGTTTTAATTGGAGATTATTTATTAAGTCGATGTTTTGAAATGATGGTAGAAGATGGCAATTTAGAGGTTTTAAAATTATTATCATCGACTTCCTCAAAAATTGCACAGGGTGAAGTTTTACAACTTCAACACAAAGGTGAAGTTGATATGCTTGAAGAAACTTACCTTAAAATCATATCAGCAAAAACTGCTGAACTTTTTGCAGCCGCAACAAAAGTAGGTGCAATTTTATCAGACGTTGACTCTAAAGAAAAAGATGCTCTTGAGTTCTATGGAAGAAATCTTGGATTAACTTTCCAAATTGCTGATGATACTTTAGATTACAATTCAGATTTAAAATTATTTGGTAAAAAAATAGGTCAAGATTTTTTTGAAGGTAAGATTACTTTACCTATAATTTTACTATTTCAAAAAATCGATACCGATGAAAAAAAAATATTAACAGAATTTTTTAAAAAAGACTCAAGAGAAAAAGATGACTTTAACAAAATAATTATTTTGATTAAAAAGTATGAGATTATAAATGAATGCTATCAAAAAGCTCAACATTACATCAATCTTGCTTCTAACTCGCTTACAGTATTTAAAGACTCAAAAGAAAAAACAATTCTTAAAGACCTCACTTCATTTAGTTTAGCCAGAAATTTTTAAGGGCTTAGTAAAGTTTTTATCCAATTACCACTTTTATCAATAGTGTAATTTAATCTTTCATGAATTCTGCTGTCACCATCCAGCCAAAATTCAATTCTTATTGGTGACAAATTCCAACCAGACCAATGGTCAGGTCTTGGTACATTGTTTTTATCTTTAAATTTTTTTTTAAACTCTTTAATTGAGTTTTCAAGTTCATCTCTATTTTTTAATTCTTTACTTTGTTTAGATGCCCAAGCTCCTATTCTACTGTCATATCCTCTTGAATTGTAATATTGATCAGCTACATTATCCTCTACTTGAGTTATTTTTCCACTAATCCTTATTTGTCTTAAAAGACTTTTCCAATGGAAACACATTGCAGCATTTGGATTTTCTTTAAGCTCATTTCCTTTTTGGCTATTTAAATTAGTATAAAATACAAAACCTTTTTGACTAAACTCTTTTAATAGAACCATTCTGACCGAGGGTAGATTATCTTTGTTAGATGTAGCTAGTGAAAGAGCATTTGGATCATTAGGTTCAGATTTTTTTGCTTCATCCATCCACACTTTAAATAATTCAATTGGATCATCTAGATCTAGGAAACAATTATTAAGGCCAAGTGAGTTTTTTTGATTCATAATTTAAACAAAATAATCTATACAATATAAATAATGTCATTTAATACTTTTGGAAAGCTATTTCGATTCTCAACATGGGGAGAATCACACGGACCTGCCATAGGCTGTGTAGTAGATGGGTGCCCACCAAACATAAGCATGAAAGAACAAGATATCCAAATAGAGCTAGATAAAAGAAAACCGGGACAATCAAAATTTACAACCCAACGTAAAGAAGACGATAAAGTTCAAATTCTGTCTGGTGTGTTTGAAGGAAAAACAACTGGAACTCCTATATCCCTGATAATTTTCAATAAAGATATGCGATCTAAAGATTATGGAAACATAAAAGATAAATTTAGACCCGGCCATGCTGATTTAACATATTTTAAAAAATATGGAATTAGAGATTATAGAGGTGGGGGAAGATCCTCTGCAAGAGAAACTGCAGCTCGTGTTGCGGCAGGCGCAATAGCTAAATTAGTTCTAGAAAAAAAGTTGGGGAAAAAATTTAAGGTTATTGGAGCAGTAACTCAACTAGGAATATTGGGATGTGATACAAATAAATGGAACGATAAAATAATCACGAAAAATCCATTTTTTTGTCCAGATAAATCAATGATCAAGCTTTGGGAAAAATATTTACTAAGTGTTCGAAAATCTGGATCTTCTTGTGGTGCAGTAATTGAAATTAGAGCAAGAGGAATACCTGCTGGATTAGGTGCCCCAATTTATTCAAAACTAGACTCTGACATTGCTTCAGGTTTAATGAGTATAAATGCTGTTAAAGGAGTAAACATTGGTTCCGGAATGAACTCAGCACAATTAAGTGGAGAACAAAACTCAGACGAAATTTCTCAAAAAGGTAAAAAGTTAAAATTTAACTCTAATAATGCTGGAGGAATTTTAGGTGGTATATCAAGTGGTCAAGAAATTATTGCCTCATTTGCTGTTAAGCCCACATCATCAATTTTAACAACAAGAAAAACCGTAAATAAATTTGGAAAAAACACAACTATATCTGTTAAAGGAAGACATGACCCTTGTGTAGGCATAAGAGCTGTTCCGGTAGGTGAAGCTATGATGAATTGTGTTTTATTAGATCATTACTTAATGCACAAGGCTCAGTGCAGTTAAAAATATTTTTAATTTTTAACTACTTTAATTGAGTCTTTTGTAAACAAAATATCTAGAACTTTCTTTGTAATTTGCGAAGCATTTAACCCTGCTATATCATACATTTTCTTAGGATTGTCTTGTTCAATAAAGATATCAGGTAATGTCATTGCTCTAAACTTTAATCCTTTGTCAAATACTCCTTTTTCAGCTAACAGATTTTTAACATGAGAGCCAAAACCACCTATTGATCCCTCTTCAATAGTGATCATTACTTCGTGTTGTCTAGCACATTTCAAAATAAGTTCTTCATCTAAAGGTTTGGCAAATCTTGCATCAATAATTGTTACAGATATACCTTTACTCTTTAATTCATTGGCTGCTGATTTACATTCTTCTAGTCTAGTTCCTAAACTTAAAATACAAACTTGATTTCCTTCTTGAACTACTTTTCCTTTTCCAATTTCAATTTTTTCTTCGATTGAAGGTAAATCAAGACCCACTCCTGTTCCTCTAGGATATCTGATTGCACTTGGTTTGTCGTTAATATCCACAGATGTATTAATCATTTTTACTAACTCAGCTTCATCACTTGCTGCCATTACAATGAAATTAGGCAAAGTTGATAAGTATGTAATATCAAATGAACCAGCATGTGTTGATCCATCTGCACCTACTAAACCCGCTCTATCTATCGCAAACCTTACAGGCAAACTTTGAATTGCAACATCATGCACTACTTGATCATAAGCTCTTTGTAAAAAGGTAGAATAAATTGCAGCATAAGGTTTGTAACCTTCTGTTGCTAAACCAGCTGCAAAAGTTACAGCATGCTGTTCTGCTATACCAACATCAAACATTCTTTTGGGAAATTCTTTTCCAAAAATATCCATACCTGTACCACCTGGCATTGCAGCTGTAATTCCAACAATTTTACTGTCTTTTTGAGCATGTTTAACCAAAGTGTTTGCAAATACTTTTGTATAGGCTGGAAGGTTGCTCCCACTTTTAACTTGTTCTCCTGTTTTTACATTAAATTTAGAAACACCATGGTAATGATCAGATGCTTTTTCAGCGTAAGAATAGCCTTTCCCTTTTTGTGTTTTAATATGGATCATAATTGGTCCTTCATGTTTAGAATCTCTTGCATTTTTAAGAATAGGAATAAGACTATCTAAGTCATGACCATCTATTGGACCTGCATAATAAAAACCTAATGAATTGAATAGTGTGCCTCCTGTAACAGCAGATCTAAGAAAATCTTCAGCTTTACCTGCTTTTGCACTAAATCGTTTCGAAAACGAGGACGTTATCAATTTAATTGTTTCTCTTAAACTAAAATAAATCTTTCCTGTAAATAACTTTGCCAGATAAGTTCGCATAGCACCCACTGGTTTTGCAATTGACATATCGTTATCATTCAAAATAACAATTATTTTTGTTTTTGATGCTCCAGCATTATTCATTGCTTCATAAGCCATTCCTGCACTGATTGCTCCATCACCAATAACTGCTATTACATTAGATGATTTATTTGATAATTTATTTGCTTCAGCAATTCCTAGTGCCGAAGATATAGATGTTGAGCTATGAGCGGCACCAAAAGGATCGTATTCACTCTCTGATCTTTTTGTAAAACCTGACAAACCATTTCCTTGTCTTAAAGATTTAATCTTATTTTTTCTTCCAGTTAAAATTTTATGTGGATATGATTGGTGTCCTACATCCCAGATTAATTTATCATTAGGTGTGTCAAAAACATAGTGAAGAGCAACTGATAATTCTACCACTCCTAAACCTGCACCTAAATGTCCACCAGTTTCAGAAACTGCACCGATCATTTCCTCTCTAACTTCATCAGAAACTTTTTGTAAATCATCTTCTGATAGTTTTCTCAAATCAGATGGAAAATTTATATCATTTAAAAATTTATAATTTTTCATTACTTTTCTCTATATAAAATATAATTCAATGTTTCTTTTATATATTTAGAATTTGCGCCATATTTTTTTAAATTTCTATTTGTTTTTAAAATAATTCTATCACAATATTTAATTGCATCCATATATCCTAACGAGCTTATTAATGTAGCTTTACCTTTTTTTTGATCTTTTCCAGTTTTTTTTCCAGCTATTTTAGAATTACCTTTAAAATCAATTAAATCATCAGCTATTTGAAATAATAAACCTATATCAGATCCAATATTCTCAAAAAACTTAACTTCTTTAATATTTTTATTCTTAATAATTGCAGGTGCAGCACAACAAAAACTGAATAACTTTCCAGTTTTTTTAATTTCCATTTCTATAATTTTATTTTTAGATATCTTTTTCTTTTCATAACTTAGATCTAAATATTGACCACCTGCTATACCTAAATGACCTGAGCATTCAGATAATTTTTTTATTAAATTAATCTTAATTTTTTCACTTATTTTTAAAGTAGGACTTGATAATATTTCAAACGCCATTGTAAGTAATGAATTACCAGCAAGGACTGCGGTAGACTCTCCAAACTTTATGTGTGTAGATGGTTTTCCTCTTCTTATTTTGTCATTGTCCATGCATGGTAAATCATCATGAATTAAAGAGTAAGCATGAATACATTCAACAGAAGCTCCAATCGCAATTAATGTTTTGTATTCAATTGATAATAATGAGCCAAAATCAATTAAAACTTTAGATCGAATTTTTTTTCCACCTGGAAACAAACCATACTTCATGGCTGGAAGTAATTCGGAATTATTTTGTTTATTAAGAAATTTTTTTAAAAAAATATTTGTATCTTTTGCAATCCTATCAAGTTTAGTTTTCATTTTTTTTTACTGATTTCTTTAACTTTTTTATTAGTTTCTTTACTTATAAATTTAAATTTTTTATGAAATTTTTTTTCAATAATATTGTTTAACTTTAATAATTGTTGGTAGCTTTCGATAGAATTATTTAGGTCTTTTTCTTTTTCTAAATTTTCTATTATTTGATTTGCTTGTTCTGTCAGCTCGTCAAGAGTACTAGTGTTATTATCAGCTAGTAAATTTTTATCTTTCATATAATAATTATTAATACATGAAATCTATTCAATCAAATATCAAAAAAGCTAAAAAATATTTAGATAAAAATCAATGCATAGCTGTTCCGACTGAAACTGTATATGGATTAGCTGCAAATGCTTACTCAAATGTTTCTGTAAAGAGGATATTTAAATTAAAAAAAAGGCCTGCGAATAACCCTTTAATTGTTCACTATTCAGACATAAATAAACTTAAAAATGATTGTTATATTAATGATGATTTTATAAAACTATATCGAAAGTTATCTCCTGGGCCAATTACATTTATCTTGAAATTAAAAAAAGTTTCTAAAATTTCTAAATTTGTAACTAATAAACAAAATACTCTTGCCGTACGTTTTCCAAAACATCCTTTATTTAAAAGACTGCTTAAAAGTTTGAAATATCCACTAGCTGCACCAAGTGCAAATATGTCAACAAGATTAAGCTCAGTTAAAGCATCTGATGTTATTGAGGAGTTTGGGTCTAAAATTAAATATGTCTTAGACGGAGGTAAATGTCTAATTGGTTTAGAGTCGACTATTATTAATCTTTTAAAAAAACCAACTATACTTAGATTTGGGGCGTTAGATGTTTCAAAAATAGAAAAAATATTAAAGAAAAGAGTTTTAATAAAAACTAATTCAAAAAAGAAAATTGCACCTGGTCAATTTCCCTTACACTACTCTCCAGGTATTCCATTAAGAACTAATGCTAAAAAACCAAAAAAAAATGAGGCTTTTGTATTAGTAAAAAAAAGAAAAAGTACAATGAAAAATTACTATTATTTAAGTAAAAATAATAATCTTCAGCAATCTGCTAAAAATCTATACTCGTTATTAAGAAAAATTAAAAATGATGGTTATAAAATGATTGCAGTTGAAAAGATTCAAAATAAAGGCATTGGCAAAACAATAAATGATAGATTGAATAGAGCCTCGAAATATTAATGTCAAATTCAATTGAAGTAATTAATTTATCTAAAAGTTATAAATCAAAAAAAGCTGTAAACAATATTAGCTTTAAAATTAACGAAAATGAAATTGTTGGTCTATTAGGACCAAATGGATGTGGAAAAACTACTACAATTGGAATGATGCTAGGCTTATTAAAGCCAACCAATGGACAAGTTTTAATTAATGGAAAGGATATTGAAAAAAATAAGATTTCTCTTCTTCATAAAATGAATTTTATTTCGCCATATATAGAATTACCAAAAAAACTTACTGTAAGACAAAATCTAGTAGTCTACGGAAAATTATATAATGTACGTAACCTCAATGAACAAATTGATTATTTATCCAATAAATTGAGATTAAATAAACTATTAAAAAATGTTACAGGAGAACTTTCATCTGGACAAAAAAATAGAGTAAGTTTAGCTAAAGCATTAATCAATAATCCTGCAGTGCTTTTACTTGATGAACCTACTGCATCTTTAGATCCTGAAACTGGAGATTTTGTTAGAACTTTTTTAGAAAATTATAAAAAAGAAAATAAAATATCTGTGTTACTTGCTTCACATAATATGGATGAGGTTAAGAGGCTATGTAGCTCTGTTTTAATGATGAAAGGTGGCATAATAGTTGATAGAGGCTCTCCTGATCATTTAATAAAAAAACATGGAAGAAAAAATTTAGAAGAAGTGTTTTTAGAACTCGTGAGAAATCAAAATGAATTTAACTAGAATATATGGTCTTTTTTTAAGACACTTTTATTTAATCACGAGATCATTTCCAAGAATTTTAGATTTAATTTATTGGCCATCTATTCAAATCACATTATGGGGTTTTATTTCAAATTTTTTTGCTAATCATAGCACTTACTATAATGGGGCTGTAGGAGTGATACTTTCTTGTGCAATTTTATACGATTTTTTATTTAGAACTAGCATTGGGTTTAACATGTTATTTTTGGAGGAAATTTGGAGTAGAAATTTTACCAACCTATTTATTGCTCCAATGAAAATAAGTGAAATTATTGTATCACTTGTTTTTACTGCTTTGATTAGAGCTTTAATTGGTTTGGTTCCAGCAATACTATTAACATCTCCTATATTTGGAATTTCTTTATTAGATTTAGGTTTACCTTTAGCGTTTCTTTTTTTAAGTCTGTACGTTTTTGGAATTACCTTAGGTTTATTCGTTTCTGCTGGATTATTAAGATTTGGTCCATCTTTTGAAAATATAGCATGGTCTACTATGTTTTTACTCGCACCCTTTGGGTGCATCTATTACCCTGTTGAAACTCTACCAGAATTTTTTCAATCTATAGCTTATACTCTTCCGTTAGTTTATATCTTTGAAGAAACAAGAAATATCTTGGTTAATCAATCTGTTAACTATGAAAATATTATGCACGCTCTTTATTTGAACGCGGCTTATCTATTTGTGGCAATTTCAGTATTTTATTATTCTTTTGATAAAGCTAGAGAGAAAGGAACTTTAATTAATATTGGTGAATAAATTGGCGCGCCTGCTAGGAGTCGAACCCAGAACCTCCTGATCCGAAGTCAGGCGCTCTATCCAGTTGAGCTACAAGCGCATATAGTATTAATATTACATTTTATGAAAAAAGACATTAATTTTATAGTTGAAGAAAATGAAAATAACCTAAGAGTTGATGTTTTAATCAACAAAAGAGAAGAGTTAATCAGCAGAACAAGAGTCAAAAATTTAATCCTTAAAGAAAAACTCAAACTGAATGATAAAATTATTAAAAGTCCTTCAAAAAAAGTTTTAACTGGTGATAAATTAAGTCTTAATATTCCAGCACCCCAAGAACCTTCGCTTAAACCATATGAATTTAAACTAAATATAGTTCATGAAGATGACGACCTTCTGGTAATTAATAAGCCAGCTGGGATTATTATGCACCCAGGGGCCGGAAACTATGACAAAACAATTGTCAATGCATTAATACATTATGATAAAGACTCTCTCTCAACTGTTGGGGATGAACTGAGACCTGGAATAGTTCATAGAATTGATAAAAATACATCAGGTTTAGTAGTCATTGCGAAAAATAATGAAACACATGAACACCTATCAAAACAATTTAGCGATCATACAATCACAAGAGTTTATCAGCTTTTAATTTGGGGTAAACTTAGACCTTCATCAGGTAGAATTGATACTTTTATAACACGAAGCTCAAAAAATAGACAATTAATGGAAGTTAGTCGTTCTAAAGGCAAGCAAGCAATTACAAATTATAAAACAATTGAAATTTTTGAAAACGATAAAACTCCAACATTAAGTTTAATTGAATGTAAATTAGAAACTGGAAGAACTCATCAAATTCGTGTTCACATGACAAATATGGGAAATAGTATTGTTGGAGATGACAAATATAAGAAGAAATATAAAAAGTTAAAAAATATTGATAAAAGAATAGAAATTTCTATCTCGAATTTAAATAGACAATTTTTGCACGCAAAAACACTGGGATTTATTCATCCTAAATCTAATGAAGAAATGATTTTTTCCTCAATTTTGCCACAAGAACTCAATAATTTATTAAAAATGCTTAGAAATACTAGCGAATAAATCATTGAAAAATTAATATAGTTAATTAAATAAATACAGCCATGAACGCAACTTTTAACAGCAATGTACCAGCTCTTTCAAATGAGGGGGGTCTTTCTGCATATTTAGAACAAATAAAAAAGTTTCCAATGTTAGCTGCAGAAGAAGAATACATGTTAGCAAAAAATTGGAAAACTACAGGAAATATCAAGGCTGCTGAAAAATTAGTTACAAGTCACTTAAGGTTGGTAGCAAAAATTGCAATGGGATACAAAGGTTATGGACTACCTGTCAATGAAATGATTTCTGAGGGAAACGTTGGTCTTATGCAAGCGGTTAAAAAATTTGAACCTGAAAAAGGTTTTAGATTAGCAACTTATGCAATGTGGTGGATCAAAGCATCTATCCAGGAATATATATTACGTTCCTGGAGTTTAGTTAAAATAGGAACCACAACAGCTCAAAAAAAATTATTTTTTAATCTTAAAAAAATAAAAAATCAAATTGCTCCTCAAACTGAAGGTGATTTAAGAGATGAACATGTAGATGAAATAGCTAATAAATTAGATGTAAGTAAAGATGAAGTTGTTTCAATGAATAGGAGACTTTCAGGTAAAGAATTTTCATTAAATGCTCAAGTTGGTGAGGATGGAGATGAATGGCAAGATTGGTTAGTTGATAAAGAGCTAGATCATGATTTAAAATTTGCACACCAGGAAGAAATGGAACAAAGAAAAGATTTATTAAAAAATTCAATTAAAGTCCTAAATGAAAGAGAAAAAGAAATTTTATATTCTAGAAGATTAAATGATAATCCAACAACATTGGAAGATTTAAGTAAAAAACATAAGATTAGTAGAGAAAGAGTAAGACAAATCGAAAATAAAGCGTTTGAAAAATTACAAAAGCAAATGCTTCTAATGGCAAAATCTAAAAATTTGCTTCCAGTTAATTAAATATCAAAAGGATTTTCAACTAAAATAGTATCTTCTCTCTCTGGGCTAGTTGATACACTGGAAACTTTTGCGCCTATAAAGTCTTCTACTGCATAGATATATCTTTTTGCATTTTGAGGAAGTGCATCCATATCTTTAATACCGTTAGTAGATGTTTTCCATCCAGGAAAAATTTTATAGATTGGCTTTATTTTTAATTGATCCTCTACTGATGCAGGTAAATAATCAATTTTTTTTCCATCCAGTTCATATTCAACGCACATCTTAATTTCATCTAATTCATCAAGAACGTCAAGTTTGGTAAGTGCAATACCATCTATACCTGAAATTTTTATTGTTTGTCTTACCAGCACACCATCAAACCAACCACATCTTCTTTTTCTGCTTGTGACGGTCCCAAACTCCTTTCCTCGTGTACCTAATAATTCTCCCACATTATCTGTTAATTCAGTTGGAAAAGGACCTTCCCCCACTCTTGTTGTGTAAGCTTTTGTGATTCCTAAAACATAATTAATTGAGTTTGGACCACATCCAGTGCCAGTGGCTGCACTTGATGCAACTGTATTTGATGATGTTACATAAGGATAAGTGCCATGATCCACATCAAGTAATATTCCTTGAGCACCTTCAAATAAAATTTTCTTTTTTTGTTTTTTAAACTCATCAATCTTTAGCCAAACTGGCTGAGAAAACTTCAGTATTTGAGGGGCAATTTTGAGTAAGTCTGATTTTAATTGTTCTTTTTCAAAAATTTTTTTTCCTAGTCCCTTTCTAATTGCATTATGGTGAACTAGGACAGACTCTAATCTTTGATCTAGATTTTTTTCTGACCTAAGATCCATTACTCTAATAGATCTTCTTCCGACTTTATCTTCATATGCTGGACCAATTCCCCTTCTGGTAGTTCCAATTTTACCTTTTCCTGCTGCATCCTCTCTAATTTCATCCATCTCTCTATGAAAGGGTAATATTAAGTTTGCAGCTTCAGAAATAATAAAATTATCAATACTTACACCTACTCCTTTTGATTTTATTTCTTCAATTTCTTCCAGTAATGCCCATGGATCAACCACAACTCCATTTCCAATAATTGAAATTTTATTTTTTCTTACAATTCCGGATGGTAATAATCTTAATTTATAAGTTACACCATCAATTACTAGTGTGTGACCTGCATTGTGACCTCCTTGAAATCTGATTACAACATCAGCTTGTTCTGAAAGCCAGTCAACAATTTTACCTTTTCCTTCGTCACCCCACTGTGACCCAACTACAACTATATTTTTCATTACTTAAATCGTCTTTCTATATTAATTGTATTGAGGTGATTAATTGGACCATGGCCTTTTCCGTATTTAGGATTAGTTTTAATTCCAGAATTTACATACTTAATCCCAAGCTCACAAGATTTCTTTATAGGTTTTCCACATGAAAAAAATGTAGTGATTGCGCTAGATAAAGTGCAACCTGTTCCGTGAGTATTTTTTGTGCTGTATCTTTTGCTGTTAAAAATTTTAATATCAGATTTTGAAACAAATATATCTTGAACAGCTTTCGAATTTAAATGACCTCCCTTAATTAATACATTGTTTGCACCAATTTCTATTAATTTATAAGCTGCAAAAATCATATCCTCTTTACTAATTATTTTTGTATTAGTTAATATTTCAGCTTCAGGGATATTGGGAGTGATTAAATCAACTCTCTTGATTAGTTGATTTTTTAATAATTTGATTGCTTTGTCATCAATTAATTTTGTTCCTCCTTTTGCTACCATTACAGGATCAAGAATTATTTTATTTACTTTTATAGTTTTAAGAGACTTAACAACTGTCTCTATTACTTTTGTAGAATGCAACATACCAATCTTAATTGCATCAGGCATAATATCTTTAGCTGTATATAAAATTTGATTTGAAATTTCTTTTGGTGGAATTGAAACAATTGATTTAACTCCTGTTGTATTTTGGGATGTAATCGCTGTGATGGCTGTCATTGCATAAGAGCCAAGTGCAGTAACAGTTTTAATATCTGCCTGTATTCCAGCTCCACCTGATGAGTCAGATCCTGCAATGATTAATACTTTAGAATTAGGCTTCACTTTATTTTAGTTAAAATAATATTTATAGACTTCTCTAAAAGAGCTTTATTTTCACTTTCACCCATAACTCTTATTTTTGACTCTGTACCTGACGCTCTCACCAATAATCTTCCATAACCATTCATTAATTTTTCAGCTTTTTTAATAGATTTTTTTACATCAAGGTTTTTAATTATTGACTTATCTTTAACAGAAATATTTTTTAAAATTTGAGGAGTTTTTTTAAACTTATTAAAGAAAGAACTGGCTTTTTCCCCTTTTCTTATTGCAAACAAAACTTCAAGAGCCACTAACAGACCGTCTCCTGTTGTTGCAAATTTACCCAAAATAATATGTCCAGATTGTTCACCACCAAGATTAAAATTATTTTTTTTCATTTTTTCTTTTACATATCTGTCTCCAACATTTGTTCTAAAAAATTTTATTTTATTTTCTTCAAAAAATTTTTCCAAACCATAATTAGACATCAAAGTTCCAATAACTCCACCTCTTAACATTTTTTTGTTTTTCCATCTTGTGGCTATTGCTGCAATTATTTGATCTCCGTCAATTATATTTCCCATTTCATCACTCATAATAATCCTATCAGCATCGCCATCTAGGGAAATCCCAAGATGAGCTTTATATTTCTTTACTGCACTTTTAACTTTATTCGGATATGTGGAGCCACAGTTTTGATTAATATTCAATCCATTTGGATTAACACCAATCGCAAATACTTTTGCTCCTAAAGATTTCAATAGTTCTGGTCCAGCTTTATATCCTGCACCATTTGCGCAATCGATTACTATTCTTAATCCTCTTAAATTAAATTCTTTTGGAAAATTCTGTTTAAGTATTTTTAAATATTCTTTTGTCCCACTCTCTAATCTTTTTACCCTTCCTAATTTTTCAGGAATAGAAAGATTTATTGAAATTTTTTTATCTATCAATTTTTCAATTTTTTTTTCGATCTTATCAGATAATTTCATTCCATCAGGGCCAAATAATTTTAAACCGTTGTCACTATGAGGATTATGAGAAGCAGTTATCATTATGCCCATGTTTGCTTTCATTGTTTTAGTTAACATTGCCAAACCATTTGTGGGCATAGGTCCAAATGTATAAACGTGCATTCCGGCTGAAGCTAATCCTGAAACGAGTGCAGGCTCCAGTGTATATCCAGATAATCTTGTATCTTTAGCAATTATTGCTATTTGTTTTCTTTTTTTTTGTGATTTAAAATATGTACCAGATGCTAATCCAAACTTAAAAAACATATCCCCATTAATATGTTTACTATTCATTGGACCTCTAATTCCATCTGTTCCAAAATATTTTTTTGTCATGAATTTTTTATCATTTCTTTAAAGACTTTTATGCTCTGAAGCAATTCATTTACATCATGAATTCTTAAAATTTGCACACCTTGCATCATTAGATAAATTGAGGACGCTATTGTTCCTCCAATTCTGTCTTCGCTGTCATTTTTTCCTGCTATTTCTTTTATAAATCTCTTTCTTGAATTACCCACAAGTATAGGAAAACCTAATGAATGAAAAATAGAAATATTGCTTATCAAATTAATATTATGTTTCAAAATTTTTCCAAAACCTATACCTGGATCAATAATAATATTATTATGTTTAATACCAATTTTTTCTAAATAATTAATCTTCTTTTCAAAAAAATCATATATATCTAATAATTCATTTTCATACTTTGGTTGATTTTGCATATTTCGAGGTGTTCCTTGTGAATGTTGGATAACAAAAGGAATTTTGTATTTTTTTAAAATATTAATAGTTTCAGAATCATAATTTAATCCAGAAACATCATTAATAATTTTAACACCATATTTAATTCCTTTTCTCATAATTTCTGATTTTCTTGTATCTAATGAAATTGGAATTTTTTTACTCAGCGATTTGATTATTTTTTCTATTCTTTTCCATTCAGTTTTATCGTCTACTGTTTTTGATCCTGGGCGTGTAGACTCTCCGCCAATATCAATAATATTTGCACCTGAGTTAAACATTTCTAAAGCATGCTTTAAACCCTTTTTACTTGTATTAAATTTTCCTCCATCAGAAAAGCTGTCTGGTGTTAGATTTAATACTCCCATTATGTTTGGAATTTTTATAAAATTTAAATTTGAAAAATTTTTTTTTTTTTCTCTTATTTTAAGTAAATCTATTTTAACTTGTTTTTTTAATGATTTTGTTAGTTTGTGTATATTATTTATAGGAATTTTTTTTTTTGAAGTTCTTGATATTATTTCAATGTGATCAAATGAAATGCTTTTATTTCCATTGAGGGGTATCGATTTATTACTATTTACTAACAATAATGACTCTTTACCATAGTAGAAATTACACACTCGCGTGTAATATCTCCTCATTTTTTTACTAATGAACTATTTTTGGTTTCAAGCCCATTGCACCTAAAGCAGAGCTTTGATCATCATTTTCTTCTGGTTTTTCAACTATCTTATCTTTTGGATATATATTTTTATTAATTATATTTTCAATTTCTTCACCAGTTAAAGTCTCATAAGTAATCAAAGCTTTAGCAATTTTGTGGAGATCATCAATTTTTTCAGTTAATATTTTAGTTGCTTGGTTGTAACCCTCATCAACTAGCTTTCTAATTTCTTTATCTATTTTTTGGGCCACTTCCTCTGAAACAGATTGTGTTTGGGTAACAGATCTTCCTAAAAATACTTCCTCTTGGTTTTCTCCATATTCTATTGGTCCCATTTCCTCGCTCATTCCATATTTTGTAACCATAGCTCTAGCAAGTTGTGTAGCTTGATTAATATCTGATCCACTACCACCTCCAGCCCCTGTAGAAATATTATCTTTTCCAAAAATCAATTCTTCAGCAACTCTGCCACCAAAACATACAGCCATTCTGGCTTTGAGATATTTTATTGAATATCCATGCTTGTCTCTTTCAGGTAAATTCATAACCATACCTAAAGCCCTACCTCTTGGAATAATGGTTGCTTTATGTATTGGATCATAGCTTGGCATATTAAATGAGACTAAAGCATGACCTCCCTCATGGTATGCAGTTAATTTTTTTTCATCTTCAGTCATCACCATTGAACGTCTCTCAGATCCCATCATTACTTTATCTTTGGCTTCTTCAAATTCAATTAGTGTAACAATTCTTTTATTTTTTCTTGCAGCTAGTAAAGCTGACTCATTTACAAGGTTAGCTAAATCAGCACCTGAAAATCCTGGTGTTCCTCTTGCTATAGTTCTTAAATTGACATCTGGTGCCATCTTAATCTTTTTAACATGGACTTTTAAAATTTTTTCTCTTCCTACTATATCGGGATTTGAAACAACAACTTGTCTATCAAATCTACCTGGTCTTAATAAAGCTGGATCGAGGACATCAGGCCTGTTTGTAGCTGCAATAATAATAACACCTTCGTTCGTATCAAACCCATCCATTTCAACCAACAATTGGTTTAGAGTTTGTTCTCGCTCATCATTTCCTCCACCTAAACCTGCTCCTCGACTACGACCAACTGCATCTATCTCGTCTATAAAGATTATGCATGGTGAATTTTTTTTACCTTGTTCGAACATATCCCTTACTCTTGAAGCACCAACTCCAACAAACATTTCAACAAAATCAGAGCCCGAAATAGTAAAAAATGGAACTCCAGCTTCACCTGCAATTGCTCTTGCTAGTAATGTTTTACCAGTGCCTGGAGGGCCAACCAATAAAGCTCCTCTAGGAATTTTTCCACCTAATCTACTAAACTTTTTTGGATCCTTTAAAAATTCTACAATCTCTTCTACTTCTTCTTTCGCCTCTTCAACTCCAGCTACATCATTAAATGTAACTTTCCCTTTAAGTTCGTTCATCATTTTAGCTTTGGATTTACCAAATCCCATTGCTCCACCTTTGCCGCCTTGCATTTGTCTCATAAAGAAAATCCAAACAGCTATTAATAGCAACATTGGGAACCAAGATAAAAGAACTCCAAACAATGAAGGCATTTTTTCTTCTAGAGGTGAAGCTGAAATGCTTACTCCTTTATCTGATAATTTTTCAATTAAATTTGGGTCATTTGGTGAATAAGTTGAAAAGGAATTTCCATTAGAAAACACACCTTTAATGTTATTTCCTTGTATCTCTACTTTTAAAATTTCTCCATTTTCTACAGAAGTTAAAAATTCTGAAAAAATAATCTGGTTACCACCTCTAATATTTGATTGAGGATTTTTAAACATATTGTACAGACCAATAGTAAGAAAAACGATTATTCCCCACATAGCCAAATTTTTTAAATTCATAGAGTTAAGATAATAATTATTATGAGTTAAACAAGTGACAAAATATCATTAAATAATTGATTTTTATCACTCTTTGGACAAAATTACGGTTTTATAAACTTTTTTAATAATACAACCTCCTAAGGTGACTTTAAAGGAAGATTTAGTTCTTATTAAATCAATAACCTTTTCAATTTTTTTTCCCCTAACAGCATAATGTTTTTTACCTACAATTTTAATTACTTCACTTAAAGACCTAAATACAACTTCATTTGACTGAGAAAAAAAATTTTTTTTTAAGATTATATTATTTTTTTGAGTTAAATTTGTGAGATTATCCTCTAAATTTTTTTTAATATAAAACTCTATATTCTCGTTTGCAAATTTTAGATTTTTTATTGTTAAAAAAAACTTTTTTCTATCAAAACCCTCTAGATTTAATTGTTTTAAAAAATTTCTTATTTTTACTCTTTTAAATTTATCATCTTCATTTGAAGGGTCTTTAACATAAGAGCCAAAAATATAATTGCTTATATAAATTAAATCCCTTTTATCTATTTCAATTAGAGGTCTAATCAAATTTACTTGATTTAAATGTGCCTCTTTATCCAGCGAAATTAATCCCTTTAAACCGCTACCTCTCAAAATTCTTATAAAAAAATTTTCAAATAAATCATCTAGTTGATGACCTAGTAAAATGTAATTTATTTTATATTTTTTGGCTTCATCTGTTAATAGCTTGTATCTTTTTTCTCTTGCAATTGACTGAATATTTTTTTTGGGTTTTTTACCCTTCCAGGTTAAAATATTCAATTTTATTGAAAAATTTTTTAATTTTTTTTGAACATCTTCAGCCTCTAATTTAGAGTTTTTTCTCAGTCCATGATCGACAATCAAATATTTTATTTCTATAGAATTTATAATTGAATAAATTTTTGCTAAAAAAGATAATGCAAGACTATCTGGACCACCTGAAACAGCTACAATAAATTTTTTTTTATCTGGTAAATTTTTTTCAAATTTTTTATATATTTGAAGAGTTTTTTTATCTTTTAGTTTATCTAATAAAAACTTATGAGTCTTCTTTGATACATTCAAATTTTTTAGACTCATATTTTGCTTTTTGGATTACTGATTGATTGGCCTTAGGATATTGTAACTCTACTCCATTTATCATTTTACATCCTTGATCTTTTTCTCCAATTTGAACCATCGATACACCGAGTTTTAAAAGATTTATTGGAGCTTTATTGCCTTTTGGATATTTTTGATAACCTTCTAAATAAGCTGATGCAGCATCTGTATAAAGTTGTCTAATTCTAAATGTTTCAGCATACCAGTACTGAGCACTACCAGCCAATTCATGTTCGCTATTTGAAAGTACAAATTCTCTAAACGCTCTTTCAGCTGTACTGTAGTCACCAACTTTTAAAAAACTTGTTGCAAATTCATATTGTTTTTTTGGAGATAAGTCTTGTGGTAATATTTTTTCCTCAGCTTGAAAAGTTTCTGTAACAACAGTTGCTGTAGTATCCACTGATTGAATTTTTTGTGATGTTTCGGATGTTTCTGTATCTTTATATGATATTGTGCCAAGATCTTGTGGTTGAGAACTTCCAGGTAATATCTCATTTTTTAAATCTGTTTTTGGCTTTGATGATAATTTAGTTGTAATCTCACCAGAACTCATTGCAGTTTCTATATCCTGAAATCTTATCTGATTATCAGCTTGAATTTTTGACAGCCTATTTGATAGTTTATCAAGTTTAAAATTAATTTCTTCAAATTTGTTAGTTAATTGTCGAAACTGATCTTCAACTTCAGATAATTTTAATAAATGCCTAGTAAGCACATCCTCTGAGTTACTATCAATTTTGACATTTGAGTCAGCATTAGATGAAGTTTCAATTTCTATTGAACCTGAATAAACTGCTCTTTCAAGAGTTTTAAGGTCATTCTTTATAATTTCCAAAGTTTCATAAATATTATGATTATCTGAATAGGAATTTTGTAAAAAACTTAAATTAAATAAAATTATTAATATTAATTTAAATGTAAATCTCATTAGCATTAAGATTTATGGTTATAAAAATGGCAAAAAAAAGACCCTAAAACTTTTACGTTTTAGGGTCTTTAAATTTAATTCTTTAATTTGCTTTAACAGTTACTGATCTTCTATTTTTAGACCAAGCTAAAGGGTTTGATCCAGCATCTACTGGTCTTTCTTTTCCATAACTTATTACTGAAATCCTGTCTGAAGATATTCCATAAGTCATCAAGTAATCTTTTGCTGAGTTAGCTCTTCTTTCTCCAAGAGCTAAGTTATATTCTCTAGTTCCTCTTTCATCAGCATGTCCTTCAAGAACAACATTGATGTTAGAGTTTTTTCTTAACCAAGCAGCTTGAGCTCTCAAAGTTTCTCTAGAAGCTGTTGTTAATATAGTTTCGTTTGTTGCAAAGAAAACTCTATCTGGAACACCGTCAGCTAAATATTCAACTGTTTCTGTTCCTGTGTAAACATCACCTTGCATTTGACCTTCGATGTCAGTTACTACTTGTTTTTTTGTTGCACATGCAGATAACACCAGGCACGTTGCTAATATTAAAAGTGTGTTTTTGTAAATTTTGCTCAATATCATTAAATTGCTCCTTGCTGCTAATTTCAATTTCTTACTTTTTCACAACTAATTAGAGGTTTCAAGTCAAAAAATCAAGTTTTTTAGACTAATTACTTAATAATGATGACCATGATGGGTCGGAAGCATCAGTCTGGGTTTCAACTAATCGTTCATTATAGCCAGTTAAATCTATTGACCATAATTTTGCAGAAAATCCTTCGCCTTTAGCGTTAGTTTTGGTTTCTCTATAAAAGATTAAAACTCTTCCATTTGGAGACCAGGATGGTGCTTCTTGGTAGTAGTTTTCTGTTAAAAGTCTTTCACCTTTGCCATCTGTTCTCATAACACCAATATAAAATTTACCCTTATGTAATTTAGTAAAAGCTATCAAGTCTCCTCTAGGTGACCATACAGGAGTGCCATAAATACCATTTCCAAATGAAATTCTTTTAACATCACTACCATCACTTCTCATAATGTAGATTTGTTGGTAACCACTTCTATCAGAATTAAAAGCAATATACTTTCCATTAGGAGAGTAAGATGGTGAAGTGTCAATTGAAGGATGATTTGTAATTTTTTCAACTAATCTATTTTCTAAATCCATAGTATATATGTCTGATTTTCCATCTTTAGCAAAACTCATAATAATTTTTTTTCCATCTGGAGAAAACCTAGGTGCAAAAGTCATCCCAGGAAAATCACCCACAACTTCTTGAGTTCCTGTTTCGATATCTAATAGATAAACTCTTGGTAAATTTTTAAAATAAGACAGATAAGTAACCATTTGACTAGTAGGATTAAATCTTGGAGTTAATACAAGTTCATTTCCAAGTGTAAGAAATTTATTATTAGCCCCATCTTGATCCATTATTGCCAATCTTTTTTTTCTTTGAGTTTTTGGACCTTCCTCAGCAACATAAATTATTCTTGTATCAAAATATCCTTTTTCCCCAGTTAATCTTTCATAAACCTTATCCGATATAATGTGACCCACTCTTCTCCAATTGCTTGGCACTGTAGTAAATGCTAATGCCATCATTTCTTTTGCTGCCAAAACATCCCACAATCTAAATTCAACTCTTAATTTATCATCAACATATCTTACTTTACCTGTGATAAGGGCTTGAGCTTTAATTAAATTCCAATCTTCAAATCTAGGTTTTAAATTTGCAATATCAGGTGCTTGTAGAAATGCATCTTTATTTAGAGGATTAAATAGGCCAGACGTTCTTAAGTTATTTTCAACAATTATAGAAATTTCAGACCCAATATTCTCTTTTTTAAGAATATTTTCAAAACTTTTTTTTGAATTATCATCAATTGATAAAGGTGAAACTGCTAATGGAAGTGGATTTAAATTACCTCTTGTAATATCAACCTCAATTAAAGCAAAAGCCTTATTTGGTATTAAAAATATCAAAAATAAGATAAATAAATTTTTTTTCATTACTTTATATTATCCTTCTAACATCTCTCTTGCATCAAAATTTAATTGTAATTCTTTCCATCTTTCATAACCTGATGTAGGAACTCTTAATGGTTGGCATAATTTTACAGCTCTTAACGCACTTTCAGCAAGTACTTTGTAAAAACCTTGGCCAGGCTTATTCATTCTAGCATGATCTAAAATTTCTGTTTTTGCTACGGAACCATCTGGCTCAAGCATTAGTTTAATTCTTACCAATAAATCTTCATTGTATGGTAATCCAAGAGGAATGCTCCAACATCCAAAAATTTGAGCTTTTAAAGCATCTTCTTCACTCAAAGTTAATCCTGAAGTTACAATATTTTTATCTTGATCTTGAGTAATATCGTTGTCTTTTTTAACTACTTTTGCGGTATCTTCTTTTGCTTTATCAATTAATTTTGCGATATTGTCTAAATCAACAAACTCTTTTTTTTCAAATTCTGAAACTTGTTTTACATCTTCATCTAATTTATCAGGATTTTGTTTGTTTTCCGTCTTTGTTTCGATCTTTTTCACAGTTTTTTCAGGTAATGGGATTGCTTCTGGTGCTTTGGTGTCTATTTTTTCGTTTTTATCAACTGAGACAACTGTTTTTGTTTTAGTTTTTTTAACTTTCTTAGGTGGTGCTTGTTCTGAAACCAGTTTTTTTTCTTTTTCTTTTGCTTTCTCAATTATTTTTTTTGCTTTAGGAGCAAATGGAATGTTTGTTTTTTCAGCTATTTGAATTAATTCCACAGAAACAATCGGTGGAATATCTAAAGGCTTTTTAGCTAAAAAAGGCAAACTCATGGCAGTAATATAAATTAAAGCTGCATGTAAAACAGAAGATATAATTATACTTCTATTCATATGATTTTTATCTTTGTTTATAAGGCTCAGATATTAATGCAACTTTAGTAAAACCTGATCCAGACAACAAACCCATTATTTCTAAAACTCTTCCATAATTAATTGTTTTGTCGCCTCTTACAAAAATTCTTGTATCTGTCCTATTTTTAGAAACTGCCAAGACTTTTGCAATGATGTTATCATATTCTACTTTCGCTTCTTGTATGAATATCTCACCTTTTGCATTTATTGAAAGTGTAAGTGGTTCTGTTTCTTCTGGAAGAGAGTCTGCAGAAGACTCTGGTAGATCTACTTGTACACCAACTGTCAATAATGGAGCTGTTACCATAAAAATAATTAGTAATACTAGCATTACATCAACAAACGGAGTAACATTAATCTCGCTCATAGGTTCTTTTGACGAACGATTTAATTTAAATGCCATTTAAATTATAGTTAAAAATCTTTTTGAAAAATTTTCTAATTTTTGAGAATACTTTTGAGAATCTGTATTAAATTTATTATAAGCTACTACAGCAGGTATTGCTGCTAACAAACCTAATGCAGTCGCAAATAGTGCTTCTGCTATACCTGGGGCTACAATCGCTAAACTTGTATTTCTTGAAATAGCAATCGATTGAAATGAGTTCATTATACCCCACACTGTACCAAACAACCCGATAAAAGGTGCTGTAGATCCTACCGTTGCAAGAAAAGTAAAACCTTTGTCGATTTTAGACATCTGTTTTTCAATTCCAACTTCTAAAAAAGTACTCATTTTTTCACTTAAATTATTTTTAAATTTTTTTTTCAGTAAATTTTCCATTGCATCTTGAAATACAACTGTCATGGGGTCATTGGCTTTAGCTGGTAAACTATTATAAAATGTTTCAGCAGACTTAGAGTTCCAAAATTTTTCTTCAAACTCGTCAGATGATTTATTTATCTTTCTAAATAATCTTAATTTTTCTATAATCACAGCCCAAGAATAAATTGAACAGACTATCAAAATAATCATTACTGATTTCACAATTATGTCAGCTCTTAAAAATAAGCTCATTAATGAAAAGTCAGTATTTGCGCCCAATCCAACCGCTTGTGATGTAATATCAGCTTCCATACCTATCTCTTCACACTTAAATGTGTCTTTATTTTGACTTAAATAAACAACTAATTTCTTACAGTTTCAAAAAAATATTTGGCTATTAATATAGCATCTGCTTTATTGGCGTCCTTTTTTTTTGAAACTTCTGATGAAATATAAGGAAACATTTCTATTACCTTTGTTCTACTTGCATCTTTTTCTGAATTTAACAAATTAAAATGTTTTTTCCATTTTACTGGTCTTACCAAATGTAATGGTAACTTTAATGCTGCGCAAACTCCTTTTATAACACCAAATGATTGTCCAAAGCTAAACATTCCAGTAACTCCCTGACCTGGCATAGCACTAACACTTTCTAAAATAATTTTATCTTGCTCTCCTATTTTTTCGTTAATTAAAATATTTGCTAATTCTGCAGCATTTACTTGTCTTTTTGATTTTGTTCCATCTACCATG
>CACJRE010000002.1 GCA_902595745.1 uncultured Pelagibacteraceae bacterium | reverse complement strand
ATTACAACACCGATCATACCAATGATCATTGCTTGAATTGGATGATAAAGATCATTTCCAGCTGAAGCACATATGACACCCGCTAGTCCACTTGAGTAAGTCCAGAAAGGATCACCTTTAGCAATCACATATCCGGCCAATAATCCTCCTGATAATGACATCAAGAAGTTAAAGGTAATACCACTCAGTGTGGTAGGGGTTACATAAATGTTTGTAGCCGTCCAATAGCTTATACCTTCCATTCCATATTCAGGCCCAAGATCAAATATCGGTATATTACATGCCGCATAGAATCCCCAGAAACCAGTATAGATTAAAAATAATCCAACTGTAACTAGCCAAGGATTTCTTGGTCCAATATTTCTTGGCTCACCACTTGATGAGAATTTTCCAATTCTTGGTCCTAAAACAACTAGAACACCTAAAGCGAATCCACCCGCAATCGCGTGAATTACTCCTGATGCATAAGCATCATGATATCCTAATATTTTAAGCATCCATCCATCAAAGTGCCATCCCCAAGCAGCATCAATTGTCCAAAATACAGATCCAATTGCAATTGCTAAAATTCCAAATGCAAAAGTTGTAATTCTTTCAATGATTGCTCCAGAGACAATAGAAGCCGCTGTCCATGAAAACAGTAAGAATGCAGCCCAGAATACTCCGCTTATGTGATCACCTAAATTAATCGCCATAAACTCTGAGTTAGCCAAATACCATTTAGCACTAAACGTACTATCGTCAGTAATCAATGCTGTACTCTCATTCATTATTGAAGGTGCAATTCCAGGTCCTGTTGGAAATGCCCAGTAAATCCACCAACCAAAGAAAAACCAAGTTACTGTAACTAATGGTATCAGCATTGTGTTTTTCATAAGAGTATGTTGGTGATGTTTGTATCGAGAAGCTCCAACTTCATACATACAGAACCCGACGTGAATTAAGAACATCAGTACTACGGTTATCCAGTAGTAAAATTCTGTAAATATGGTTGTAAGAGCGCCTAACTGATCAGTCATTTTCTCTCTCCCATATTAGTTTATTAGAACACTATAAAATTTTGTGATTCGATACAAATAAAGAATAAAAAAAAACCCAGTATGGAAACTGGGTTTTTAATCAATTATCAACTACTGATTGTGTAATTAAAATTTTAAGTAAGCTTTTTTCAAATCAACGAGGGGATGTTTTGGTGACATTTGAAACTTAACTAAAAGTTCTCTTGCTATCATATCTCTATCTTGTTGATTATTTGGAAGTTTGATTGAACTTGGAATAGTAACCCAACCATTTGCATTTCTACAAAATACAGCAGGTCTTCCTTCTTCATATCCCATATGAACATCTTCTAACCAATTAAGATCATCCCATCCCATTGCCTCAACATATTTTTTTAGAAAAGGAGTTATCTTTGTGTAATCTGGAAGAAGATTAACATCATATCTATAACCAATCGATTGACCGATCATTTTTTCTCTGGCTGTTTCTTTTTTCTTACCTAATTGTTGGTCTTTAACAGCTTTTGATGTTTTTACTTTTTTAGTTTTTTTCTTAGCCATGTTTACCTCTATATTTTGTGATAGTTGTCAACACCAACTGTATAGTTAGTTCCAGCTAAAGGAACTTTTGCTAAAGCAGATGCTTCTGAAGTTAATGCAGCTAAATCTTCTGGCTCTAGAGAGTGGATGTTAGTTTTTCCACACGCTCTTGCTAAAAGTTGAGCTTCTAACGTCATTGAATGAAGATAGTTGTAAACTCTAAGAGCAGCGTCATCAGGATTTAATCTTGCTCTTAATTTAGGATCCTGTGTTGCAACACCAACTGGACAACGACCAGTATGGCAGTGATAACATTCACCCGCTTTTACACCCATCTCTTTTTCAAAATTAGCTTCAGGTATATCTTTATTACAATTTAAGGCGATCATTGAACCTGTACCAATTGCAATTGCATCAGCTCCTAGAGCTAAAGCTTTTGCCATATCAGCACCATCTCTCACACCACCAGCATAAATTAAAGTTACTTTTCCAGTTTTACCCACATCATCGATTGCTCTTCTAGCTTCTCTGATTGCAGCAATTCCTGGTATACCAGTATTTGCAGCAGCGATATGAGGTCCTGCACCAGTTGAACCTTCCATTCCATCTAAATAAATAGAGTCAGGATCACATTTAGCAGCCATACGAACATCGTCATAAACTTTTGATGCTCCAAGTTTTAACTGAATTGGCACTTTATTTTTTGTTAATTGTCTTAATTCTTCAACTTTTAAAGCCAAATCATCTGGACCTAACCAGTCAGGGTGACGTGCAGGTGATCTTTGATCAATACCAGATGGTAGTGATCTCATTTCAGCTACTTGGTCCGTTACTTTCTGACCCATTAAGTGTCCACCCATACCAACTTTTTGACCTTGTCCGATGAATACTTCTATTCCATCTGCAAGTTGAGCATGATGAGGATTAAATCCGTATCTTGATTGAATACATTGGTAGTACCATTTTTCAGAATATCTTCTTTCATCTGGTATCATTCCACCTTCTCCAGAACAAGTTGCGCTACCAGCCATAGTAGCTCCTCTTGCTAAAGCTGTTTTTGCTTCGTAAGAAAGTGCTCCAAAACTCATCCCAGTGATATAAACAGGTATATCTAATTCAATAGGGTTTTCACATCTTGGACCAATTACAGTTTTAGTTTCACATTTTTCTCTGTAACCTTCGATTACAAATCTTGTTAAAGTTCCAGGTAAGAAAACTAGATCATCAAATGTTGGAATTTTTTTCATCAAGGCCATTCCACGCATTCTGTATCTTCCTAACTGGGACTTGATATGAATATCGTCAATTACTTCAGGAGTGAAAATAGCATTGTGACCTAACAAACTTTTATTTCTTTTGCCATCTTCATGTGCATGAACGTCAGCTTTTCCACCAACACTTCCATTACTTTTTTTCTTTTTAGTTTTTTTCTTAGGCATTAAATTGCTCCTTTCTTCTCTGTAGGTTCCAAATTATCGTAGTTCCATAATTTTTTACCAGCTACAATTTTTTTCATTTTACTTACATCAAAATTTTCACCGATTTCTGCAACTTTTAATTTTCGTTTCAACCACTCTTGGTCACTTTTAGTAAGTTCAGAATCTACTGCATCACTACCATATGAACCAATACTTCCACCTACGAAAATTGTCCCATCGTACATAGAGTCACCTAAATTTATTCCAACATCTCCTAGAATAATTATTCTTCCTCTTTGCATCATAAAACCAGTAAATGCTCCAGCGTCACCACCGATAATGATAGTACCACCTTTCATATCAATACCAGTTCTTGCACCAACACTACCTTTGCAGATTAAGTCTCCACCTCTAATAGCTGCGCCAAAACAAGATCCTGCATTTTTTTCAATAACAACTTTACCTGCCATCAAATTTTCTGCACAAGACCAACCAACTCTTCCGTTAATTCTTACCGTTGGACCATCACAAGAACCCATTCCAAAATAACCTAAGCTTCCTTCAAAAATTAAGTTTAGTTTATTTAAAATTCCAACACCTAAACTATGTTTTCCTTGTGGGTTTTTAATCACAATGGTTCCATACCCTTGGCTCATTAAATTATCGATTTCTTTATTAGCTTCTGGAGCCGACATGTCTTTAACATCTAGATCTGTTCTTTTGTTAAAATCTACATCATACGTTCCAAAGTAATAAAAGTTTTCAGCTTCATCAGGATTAAAAAACTTTTGTTGAGTTCTTCCTGTTAAAACTTCAGTGTGCATACCCATTGACTGGGCTTTTGATTTTTTCTCGCTTGTTTTTAGATTTGCCATACTTTTACCTCTCCATCAAATGGATCATATGTATCAATTTCTTGTGGAAGAACTGATCTGATCGCTATTTCTTCTGAACCCATTGCAACTAAATCATCTGACTCATAAAGAACCAAAGGTTTTGCAGCCATGGTATCTTTTGCCATCCCTAACGAGTCTTTTGTTGCAACAAAATAAGTAAATACTCCATCAAGTCCTAATAGAGAGTCTTTCATCCCTTCTTCAAGACTTGCTCCTTCTCTCATTTTTTGAGCAATATATACTGCGATTAACTCTGAATCACATTCAGACATAAATCTCATCCCTTTGTTCTCTAACGCTCTTCTATTGTTCCAATAATTTGTAAGTTGACCGTTATGAACAACTGAGACATCACTAAAAGGATATCCCCAAAAAGGGTGAGCTGATTTGATATCAACACCAGACTCTGTTGCCATTCTTGCGTGTCCAATTGCATGAGTACCAACAAGTTTATCTAAAGAATATCGGTCACATACTGCTTTAGCATTACCAAGATCTTTGATTACTTCTAATGATTTACCCATTGAAAGGATTTCAACACCTGGGATACTTTCAATTTTTTGAGAGAAATCTAATAGATCTTTTTTATCATAAGAAATTTCATATCTTAGAGAGTAGGGTAGAGTTCTTTCTTCTTTAAGAACTTTTGCTCCCATTTCAGCTAAATACTGATCTACTATTTTTTTTCTTTCATCGTATACAGAAACATCTTCCATAACTGACGAACTTCCTTCACCAACGTTTTCTCCTACTTTAAAACGCATGATAAAATTTTTACCATCAGTGTCGCCATATAGAGCGTAACCTGTTGAGTCTTCCCCTCTATGTTTTAAAGCTTGAAGCATACCTTGTAGTTCACTTCCTACATTTGAAGATTTGCCTCTATGTATTAGTCCAGCTATCCCACACATATAATTTACCCCTTCTATTAATTTGTTTAAGACCTACGGTAGACAATCGAGATAAGTATCCAGATCCCATTGAGTTGTTGCACCTAAAAATCTCTCCCACTCATCATTTTTATACCAATGAAATACTTTATACATTTCATCTGGCATAGCTGATTTAATTACTTCATCTTCAGCTAAACGATCAAGTGCTTGACCAAGACTTAAAGGTAATTTTTTAACTTCTTTTCCAGCTGCTTGAGCTTCGTACATACTTCTAGACTCTGGTTTTCCTGGATCAATGTTGTTTGATATTCCATCATCAAAACATTTTAATAATCCAGATCCCATCAAATATGGATTGTGCATTGAGTCAACTGATCGGTACTCAAATCTACCCGGAGCTGATACTCTTAATCCACAAGTTCTATTTTGGTATCCCCAGTCAGCATAAACAGGTGCCCAAAAACCTTGATCCCATAATCTTCTATAAGAGTTTACTGTTGAAGATCCAATTGCAGTTAAAGCTCCAAGGTGTTTCATAACACCACCAATTGCTTTTAAACCAACTTTACCTGGTAATTGAATATCTTTAGTATCTGGCATAAAAGTATTTTTTCCACCTTCAACATAAGTAAACACTTCATCCATAGCCGGTAAAGATTTATGTCCTAATTTATTTAGTTTATCTTTTCCACCTGACCATAAAGACATGTTCGTATGACATCCACTTGCAGATACTCCCATAAATGGTTTTGTCATAAAACAAGCAATCAGATTAAACTCTCTTGCAACTTGAGCACAAATTTGTCTGTAAGTTGAAAGTCTATCTGCATTTCTTAAAACATCATCATACGTCCAGTTTAATTCTAACTGTCCTGGCGCATCTTCATGATCTCCTTGAATCATATCAAGACCCATTGCTCTTGCGTATTTCATAACTTGCATGAACACTGGTCTTAAAGACTCAAATTGATCTATGTGATAACAATACGGTTTAGAAAAACCTTTTCCAGTAGGGGTGCCATCTTCATTTTTTGTTAGCCACATCATTTCTGGCTCAGTTCCAACTCTTAATTGATACCCATGTTTTTTCTTAAATTCTTGTGCATGAATTCTTAAATTTCCTCTACAATCAGAAGTTAAATGTGCCCCTGGATTTTCTCTTTCTTCTCTATTTCTAAAACAAGTAACAAACACTCTTGCTACTTTTTTATCCCAAGGAAGTTGGCAAAATGTTTCTGGATCTGGAATCCCAACTAATTCTTTTGCTTCAGGACCATAGCCAATATAATTTCCATGACGATCTGTAAATAAGTTTGCTGTTGCTCCGTATACTAATTGGAAACCTTTTTCACATGTTCTTTCCCAATGATCAGTCGGGATTCCTTTTCCAACAACTCTACCTGTGACAGATATGAATTGAAAAAAAATATACTCGATACCTAGTTCATTAATTTTAGCTCTTACTTGTTTTACAAGTTTAGCTCTACCAGGTTGGTTAACGTGTTTTTCTAGATCAGTCATTTATTTCACCCCTCAATGAATTATAATTTATTCAAAGGTAGTTGAAATCTTTATTCGTGTCTAGCCTTAGAGTTTAACTCCAAGGGAATGGACTGTTCGATGTAGGGTGAAGTTCACCTTTCTCGTAACGGTTGAATCTAAACGGTTTCAATAAATCACTCTCACTACCAAGAATTTCTTTTGCAACTAGCTCACCTACACCAATCATTTTATAACCGTGATTAGCATCTGCAATCATATAAACGTTTTCTAAAAATCTATCAAAGATTGGAAACGAGTCTGGTGTCATACATCCTAAACCACCTGATGGTCCTTTTCTGTAAAGATCCGATTTACCTTCAAATCTTTTTTGGCAATGAGCTAAAGCTGAACACCACATATCATTAAATGCTTCAGTGGTTTGATATTCTGGAGACTCAATTCCGTACGGATCTACATTTACTTTATCAAAATGTTTATCAACTATATAAGGAGAAGTTCCTCCTTGTACACCAAGACCTTCAATGTCAGGTTTATAATAAATTCCCCAAATTTTATCAGTGATTAATTTTTTTGTTTTGTCTGAATACAATGGAGCGGTTGAGTCAACGTGAATCACAGGAGGTTGTTGTCCATTATTCATTTTTAGAAAATCTGCATCAACACCAATTACTCCCTCTTGAAGCATCCAATATGTCCACATATCAGTTTCGTGCATCTTACCATCTTTACCTTTAATGTTTGCAGTCTTTGGAAGCTCTAACATATTCCAAAAATCTCTAGCCCAAGGTCCAGCACCAATCACTACTTGTTCACACTCAATGGTACCTTTATCTGTTTCAACTCCTGTTACAGCCTTACTGTTACTTCCTCTTTTAAAACCTGTAACTTTAACACCTTTCATCACTTGAACACCGTTAGATGTAGATTTGTTTTCAAGTGCTTTAATAGAATCTTTATTAAAAGCGTAACCACCTTTTTTTTCATGAAGTACTGATGTAATGCCTTGCGCTTGCCAGTCATCAAACATCCCCTTCATATAATTCATGCAATCTTTTTCACCTTCTATAAATTCTGAATCGTAACCTATTGCTTTTTGCTGTTCATAAATAGTTGCAACATCTTCATGCATAACCTCTGGTGAAATTTGTAAATATCCTACAGCATTGTATTTAAATGCTTTTGGATCACTTTCCCAAACTGAAACAGAATGAGCCATTAATTCTCTCATAGCTGGTTGAAAATAATTATTTCTAACCACTCCACATGCAATACCACTTGCTCCAGCTGCAGTATCTTTTTTCTCAAGGACTACAATATCGCCAGGATTTTTATATGTTTCTGAAAGTTTCCAAGCAGTACTCAAACCATGAATACCACCACCAATAATAACTACTTTTGCTTTTGAAGGTAATGTTGTCATATGAAAACACTATTTTTTGCAAACACTAATTAATATAATTTTTTATAGAACTAAAATTTATATATAAAAAATATATGCTTTATTAATTTAAATAAATAATTGGCTAATAACTTATGTTTTTAAGCGTTGTTAAATACTCATTAAATTCATTAATGAATGATTCACTTGGCATTATATTTTTAATTCTTTGATCGGTTGAAGTTTTTTCAAGACGAAAGAATCCTTTTTCACAGGCTTCAGTGATTATTAATGCAGATTTCGGTCTTGAAGTTTTAAATAATTTTGTTTTTAATTCTTCAACTGATAATTTCGTTCCTTCTTTATAGGCTGACATTACTAATAACATCATGTGATAGTGAGAAGGTGACTTTCGAAAAAAATAATTACTAGAGGTATGGGACTGTCTCATTTGATCTTCCCAAAAATTTAAAAGAGTTTTCTTATCTTTTGGCATTATAGTTTAAGCTCTAACTCTAGATTTTGTTGGATCATAGAATGGAAACGCGATAACTTTTGCACCAATTCTTTTTTGGTGCCCATCTAATTTTCCAACTTCAACTTCAGTTCCAATCTCTGAATATTTGACATCTATTCTACATAAAGCAATATTTTTACCAAGCTTAGGTGATAACATTCCACTTGTTATTACTCCAATTTGTGCTCGTCCAACATGCACACAATCTCCATGAATAGCTGGTTCGTGACCTACAAGTTCAAGGCCAACTAATTTTTTTTGTGGGTTTGCTTTTCTTTTAATTAATTCTTCTTTGCCAATAAAATCATCTTCTTTAGTTTTAAGAGGTACGGTAAAACCAATACCAGCTTCAAAAGGATCAGTTTGATCATCAAATTCATAGCCATAAAAAATTAAACCAGCTTCAATACGCACCATATCCAAAGCTTCTAATCCTAAAGGGGTGATGTCAAATTCTTTTCCAGCTTCCCAAACCTTATCCCAAACTTCATTAGCATCTTTTGGATGACACCAAATTTCATACCCAAGTTCTCCTGTATAACCTGTTCTTGAAATTACAATTGGAGTTCCAGTTTCATGATCAATACGTGCAATATTAAATCTAAACCATTCAAGTTCAGTAATTAAAGGCTGGATAGGGGCAGTCCAAATAAATTTTTCTAAAATCTTTCTGCTGTTTGGACCTTGAACAGCAATATTGTGAATATGATCTGTTGCTGATTTTATCCAAACTTTATAATTCTTTTTTTTAGCTTGTTCTTTTAACCATTCTCCACTGTACTCGTCTCCACCAATCCATCTAAAATTATCTTGGCCAAATTTAAATAAAGTACCATCATCTAACATACATCCATTTTCATAACACATCGCTGTGTAGACAACTTGACCTACAGATAATTTTTTAACATTTCTAGTTAAAGTATATTGCATTAAATTTTCAGCATCAGGACCTAATATTTCAAATTTTCTTAGAGGAGAAAGATCAGTTGCTATCGCGCTTTCTCTACACGCGTTGTATTCTTTTATGGTACCTGAATTAGTAAAATTATTTGCTAACCAATAGCCTTTATATTCTACAAAATTTCTTGTTAGTTCTGATGTTTTTTTATGAAAACCTGTTTCTTGAGTTAATTTTGGTTCAGCGTCTGTTTTCATTCTAAATGCAATTGCTTTTGAATATTTGTTATTTTTTCCATAAGTTCTAACAAATATATCTGTAGGGTTCCAGCCATTCGCAGCATCCACATCACATGGGCAAGCAGAGGACACGCATGTTAAATCCTTTAAAGCTCTAAACAAAACATAGTCTCCAGGTCTAGACCAAGGTTCATCAAAGGTTGCAACATTATTTGCATCAATTGCCGTATTAAAAAAAAGATTTATCGCCGACCAACTTTTTCGAGCATTAATATCGTATTTTTCCAATCCTTTATTAAAGTTATCAGTGCAATTGATGTGCCCCATATAACCAAGATCTTCATAGTATTTAGATGTACATGCTAAATTGAAAGTATCATGTCGTCCAACAGTATCTCTTACCACCTCAACCATTGCTTCATGATCACCATCATAAAATTTTGAAAATAGGCCTGGGCCTGGATAAGCACTACCCATAAAGGTTCTAGTTGCTTTATCATCTATTATACTTTCAATACCATCATTTAATTTATGAGTATCAAAAGCTAAAAAATCAGAACATTGTCTTCCACCTGTATCAATAATTTGAATATATTCACCTGCTTTTACCTCATAAGTTTCAGCGGTACGTCTTTTTACAAGTTGTTCAACTATTGGATCACTTAAAGGATCTGGTAAAATAAATTGCTCATCTGTCTCTGAAAATTTTGCCCTATAAATAAATACAGTTAAGTCAGTTGGTGGGTTTTGTTCATGAACATTTAATGGATCACCAGGTGCAGCAATTAGAACAAAACATTTATCTTTTGATGAAAGAGTTATTTTATCCCCCATCAAACAGTCTTCATCAAAAATAATTGCCGACTTAGCTTTTTGAAGATCTAAGTTTCTTTTTTTGAATATATTTGAAATTTTTTCATCTTTTGCGATCGCTCTTTTAGAAAAATCAGCATTAGCATTTTCTTTAAGGTTTAAAATTGATAAGTCAGGTTTACCACTTGAATTAAAAACTATAATTTCAGAAATTTGTTTTCCATCATCATTGATTATTTCAATTTTGTCTTCTGGGAACACCTCTATTACAGATAAACCACCACCTTTAACAAAATATCTTTCAACTCCTGGTGGTAAAGCTCTTAAGCCTGGATTTCGTATTTCGTTACTAGTTCCTAACATTTCAACAAAATATATATAATTTATATAACTTTATTATAATCAAAACGAGTTGACTATAAGTTTAAATAGGATCATACTTTCATCATTAAACATATCAATAATATATAGAGGGGTATATATGAAAAAAATAACATCATTATTTTCCGCTTTAGTATTAACATTTGCTTTTACTTTAAGTAGTGCAAATGCGGATAAAAGTGGAGTAGTAAAAATCCCAACTCATAACTGGTCAAGTCAACTAGTAGGTGCAGAAGTGGTTGGTGAATTATTAAAAATGGTTGGTGAAAAAGTTGAGTACATCAACATGGATTCTCAAGCCGTTTACCAAGCTATGGCAGATGGAGACATAGATTTGGTACACGAGATTTGGGAAGGTGCATTTGGTGCATCTTATGACAAAGCAAAAGCAGGTGGTGGAATTGAGGAAATTCTAACTCATGATGCAGTAACTAGAGAGGACTGGTGGTATCCAAATCATGTTGAAAAATTATGTCCTGGTTTACCTGATTGGAAAGCGTTAGATAAGTGCAGTGATAAATTTGCTAGAGCTGACTCAGGCGGTAAAGGAGTATTTATCGGTGGTCCAGTTGATTGGTTAAAGCATGATGCTGAAAAAGTTGAAGCATTAGGCATGAACTTTATGGTTAAAAATGCAGGTTCAGCTGATGCAATATGGGCAGAATTGGATGCTGGTGTTGCACAAGGAAAAGCTGTTGTAGTATTTAACTGGTCTCCAAATTTTATAGGTGCTAAATACCCAGGTAAATTTGTTGAATTTCCAAAGCATGATCCTGCTTGTACAAAGGACCCTGCTTGGGGAATTAATAAAAACGCACTTTATGACTGTGGAAATCCAGCTAGCGGTTATTTAAAATTAGCAGTTAATGCTGATTTCAAAAAAAATCATCCAGCGGGATACAAATTATTAAAAAAAATGAACTTTTCGGGTCCAGACATTGACAAGATGGCTAACTACAAAGATACCGATGGTTTAGAGGTATCTGCAGCTGCTCAAAAATGGTTAGATGATCATAAATCTAAGTGGAGCAACTGGATTAAGTAATTTAAAAAGATCAAAATATAAGCGAACCGACTTAAATTTTAGTCGGTTCGTTTTTTTTTTATTTTATGTTAAGTTTTTTTAATTATTAAAATAATGAATAAACAAATTAAAATTTCTTGTTCAAATATTTGGAAGTTATACGGAGAAAATCCTGAAAAATTTTTAAAAGAAAATAATAACAATCCTTCAACAGAACAGCTTAAACTAAATAAGTACATACCCGCGGTTAGAGATGCATCAATCGATGTAAAAACTGGAGAAATATTAGTCATCATGGGATTAAGCGGATCGGGTAAATCAACATTGTTAAGATGTATGTCAAAACTTATACAGCCTACTGATGGACAAGTATTTTTTGAAGGTAAAGATTTATTAAAAACCAGTGATGAAGAATTAATTGAGATAAGAAGACACAAAATGGGAATGGTCTTTCAACATTTTGCTTTGTTGCCTCATAGAACAGTTTTACAAAATGTTGCATTCCCTTTAGAGGTGCAAGGTATTGATGTTGAAAAAAGAGAAAATAGAGCAAAAGAAGTTATTAAATTAGTAGGCTTAGAAGGTCGAGAAAAATATTATCCAAGAGAACTTTCTGGTGGTCAGCAACAAAGAGTTGGACTTGCAAGATCTTTAGCTGTGGAACCAGATGTGTGGTTTTTAGATGAACCATTTTCTGCACTAGATCCTTTGATAAGAAAAGAAATGCAAAATGAGTTTTTAAGACTTCAGAGTATGCTCAAAAAAACAATCGTTTTTATTACTCATGATTTTGATGAGGCCATAAGATTAGCAGACAGAATAGCAATAATGTATGAGGGGTTAATTGTTCAAGTAGGTACTCCTGAAGAATTGATAACAAAACCTGCTACTGATTATGTTGCAGAATTTACAAAAGATATACCAAGATCAAAATTATTAAATGCAGAAAATATTATGAATGAGAAGGAAAAAAAACTTCATGAAAATACTGTTAATTACAATGATAAAATCGAAAAAATTGCATCAAAGGTTTTAAAGTCAGAAAGCATTTTTTCTGTCATTAACGCAAATAAAGAAGTCATAGGTTCAGTAAGTAAAAAAGAATTAATTAAAGCCTTATTTGCTGAAGATAAAAATGAACAAGATTAAAAACATCATTAAAGGAAAATTTTTTTTTATTTTTGGGCCATTCGTTTTTTTGTGGCTATTGCGTTATATTATTCCAAATTACACTATTTCATCTAAAACACCTCATTGGGCCTACATACCTCCTCAAAGTTGCTTAGGCGGATGTGGTTCAATAGATGGACTAATACCGTTTGTAGATTGGACAAATGCATTAATTCAGTTTCTAAGAAAGTACGAAATATTTGGTTTATTTACCTTTAGAGATTTTACGAGAGGCATTGCTAACTATGTTGATAAATTCTTAGATTTAACAGAAGCAATACTACACAAAGGTTTTCCAAGTTATGATGTAGGACCTTTACCGTGGATATTTATTTTAACACTTACAATTATTTTAGGGTTTTATTTAAGAGGTTGGAGACTAGCGTTATTAGGTGGTGCATGTTTTTCTTATTTAATTTTATTTAGTAAACGAGGAATTTGGGAGCTGTCCATGAAATCGTTAGCAGCTATATCTGTTTCAGCACCATTAGCAGCGTTAATTGGACTATGTTTAGGTATACTCGCAGTAAAGAGAAAAAGATTTGCAAATTTTTTATGGCCAATGCTAAATATTTTACAATCTCTTCCTCATTTTTCGTATTTAATATTAGTAGTTATATTTGTTGGAATAGGAACAAAAGCTGGAGTAATAGCCACAGTAATATTTGCTTTTCCTCCTATGGCAAGATTAACAATTTTAGGATTACAAAATATATCTCAAGAAATAAAAGAGGCTGGAGTTATGGCAGGTTGTACAAAGTGGCAAATGTTATTCAAAGTAGAGATTCCTGCGGCTAGATCTCCAATAATGCTAGGTGTAAACCAAGTAATCATGCAATGTCTTGCGATGATTGTTATTGCTGCATTTATTGGTCAACCAGGCCTTGGCCATGATTTATTAATTAGGTTACAAGGTTTAAGATTAGGTGAAGCTTTTGAGATAGGTGTTGCAGTAGTTTTGATTGCAATTACGCTTGATAGATATAGTCAAGCTTTAGCATTGAAAGAGCCCGAAAGAAGAGAGGGCAATATTTTTAATCGACATCCGTATTTATTTATAAGCATTTTTTCAATAATAATTTGTACTGTTTTAGTTTTTATTTTTCCATTTTTTAATGAATATCCTAAGGAGTATACTATTTCAGCATCTGTATATTTAGATAATGGCATCAAATCATTTACAAGGTCATTGTTTGTGCCATTAGGAATTTTTAGAGACTGGATGTTAATATATTTTTTAATGCCTCTTAAATCTATATTTCAATCTATGCCATGGACAGGAGTAATATTACTTGTAGGAGCGATTGGGTGGAGGCTTGGTAAAATTAAATTAGCTTTAACAGTTATGTTGTTTGTATTTTTTATAGCTTCGTCTGGTTATTGGGTTAGAGCAATGATTACAGTTTACATGGTTTTTGCATCATTAATGATTTGTGCTCTGATTGGAATACCTCTAGGTATTTGGGCATCTAAAAAAGAAAGTAGGACAAAAATTGTTTTAAATATTTGTGATATTTTCCAGACATTCCCATCATTTATTTATCTGCTCCCAGCAATAATGCTATTTCAAATAAGTGATGTTTCAGCAATATTTGCAATTGTTATATACTCTTCAATACCGATGATTAGGTATACTGTTTTTGGTTTAAGAAATGTACCTCAGCAAATCATAGAGGCATCTATTACTTCTGGTTGTACAGAAAGACAATTATTATGGAAAGTAAAAATGCCTTTAGCATTTCCAGAAATAATACTTGGAGCAAATCAAACACTAATGTTTGCATTATTTATGGTTATGATAGCTGGATTTATTGGAACTGTTGATTTGTCTCAAGAAATTTTTAGAGCTCTTTCATTCAGTGATGGAGGAAAAGGTTTGATAATAGGCTTATGTGTAGCATTTATTGGTTTAACAGCAGACAGATTGCTTGTTGAATGGTCAAAACAAATGAAGTCAAAATTAGGTTTTAAAACGCATTAAAATTTAGAAGAGTATTTATTTTCAAAAATACCTCATTTTTTTCCATAAAATTAGCATTGAATTAAGAAATAATCTATTGCAAGGATGTCAACAAGCAACTAGAAAAACTATAGCTTAATTTTACCTAATGAAAAAAATAATAATAATAGGCGCTGGTGCAATGGGATCTGCTTTTGCAGTGCCTTGTATAGAGAATAAAAATGATGTTACAATAGTTGGAACTCATTTAGAAAATCAACTTATAGATAATATAAATTCTAATAATAAAATACATCCATCTTTAAAAACGCAACTGCCAAAAGAAATTAAATTTGAAAAATTTGAAAAATTACAAACTATTTTAGAGCAAAAAACAGATATCATTGTTTGTGGAGTAAGCTCTATAGGGATTGAGTGGTTTGTTGAACAAATTTCAAAAAATTATGAAAAAAAACTACCGATTGTTTTATTAACAAAAGGTTTATCTATTTTAGACAATGAGCTTTTGACCTTATCAGATAAAATTAAAAATCTTTTAGAAAAAAAAGGTCATTTAGAAATAAATATTTCAGCAATTAAAGGCCCTTGCTTAGCAGCTGGTTTAGCAAATAAAATGAGAACAGGGACTGTTATCGCTAATCAAGATACAAAAGAATGTCAGTCTTTAAAAAATATAATTTCAACAAATTATTATTCTACTGAAATATCTGAAGATATTTCTGGAGTAGAAATATCGGGGGCAATTAAAAATATATATTCAATGTTAATAGGTGCTTCAGAAGGATTAAGCAATTCAAAAGCAACAAAAGAACTTCAATCAAAATACTATTTAAATACTGCAGCTTCATTGATTCATAGATCAATTTCAGAAATGGTTGAATTTGTTTCTCATTATGGAGGAAAACCAGAAACAGTTTATGGTTTAGCAGGTCTTGGTGATTTGTATGTTAGTGCTATTGGTGGAAGAAATAGTTTAATGGGAAAATATTTAGGCGAGGGTTACTTATACAATGAAGCAAAAGAAAAGTTTATGAAAGATATTACAGTTGAAGGTGCCCAGTTAGCTTTAGAGATAGGTCCAAAGATTTTACAAGATTTAAATCCAAACCATTTTCCACTAATGTTTAATATGTTGCAAACAATTTGTGAAAATAAAAAATTAGAAATTAATTGGTAAATAAATCTAAGTATTTATCAGTCAATAAAGGAAATAATTAAAGTTTGATTGAGTTTTCTATATGAATTATAAATTTTAGAATTTTATGCCAAAAATATTTTCCATGTATGTAAGTATAGTTGATACGATTTGTATTAAAGTGGGTAGATTTGTAATGTATGGAGTTTTCTTCATGATGTTTCTTTTAATTTTATCTTTTATTACTAGAAATATTATTAATTTTCCGTTGATGTGGATTATTGAGATGGCCCAATTTACGATAACAGCTTACTATCTTTTAGGTGGTGGATATTCCATGTTAGCTGATGACCATGTGAGAATGGATTTATTTTATGGAAAATTATCAAAAAAAGGAAAAGCAAAAATGGATATATTTACAAGCTTTTTTCTTATTTTCTATTTAGCTATTTTATTTTTCGGATCTATAACAAGTTTAATTTATACCATTGAGACAAAACAAAAACTTTTTACTGCTTGGGCCCCCTACGTTTGGCCAATCAAAACCTTGATGTTATTAGGAATTTTACTGATGTTGCTTCAGGCATTTTCATCTTTATTCAAAAATATAGCTAACGTGAGAAATAGAAAGATATAAATATGTTGGCTCAATATTTAAGTTACGAATTTATTGCTCTTTTCATGTTCATAACAATGCTCGTTATGATGTTTACAGGACAAAGGGTATTTGGTGCTATTGGATTTGTTGCTGCAGCTTCAGCATTATTGGTCTGGGGGGATGGTTCACTTGAAATGCCTTATACAGCTACTTGGAAACTTTTCAAATGGTATCCAATGTTAACTTTACCACTATTTATTTACATGGGCTTTATGATTTCAGAGTCAGGGATTGCAAGCGATCTATATAAAATGTTTCATGTTTTGTTTGGTGGATTAAAAGGGGGTTTAGCTATTGGTACAATGTTTATGATGGTAGCAATTTCAGCTATGAATGGCTTAAGTGTTGCTGGTATGGCAATAGGTGCAACTATAGCAATACCCGAAATGTTAAAAAGAAATTACGATAAAAGAATGATTACAGGTGTTGTTCAAGCAGGCAGTTCATTGGGTATTTTAATTCCTCCAAGTGTTGTTATGGTCTTATATGGAATGATTGCGCGTCAACCTGTCAGTAAATTATGGATGGCAGGAATTTTACCAGGCTTATTAATGGCTACTTTATTTTTAATTTATATTTATGTTAGATGTAAACTACAACCAGAACTTGGACCTCCTTTACCTAAAAAGGATAGAAATATTTCAACTTTAGAAAAAATTAAATTACTTAAAGCTGGAGTAATACCTTTTTTAATTTTTTTTCTTATGACAGGATTATTTCTAATGGGTATAGCAAGTTTAGTTGAATGCTCTGCAGTAGGTGCTTTACTAGCAACACTAGCATCGATTTATAAAAAAAGATTCACCAGAAAAGTTTTGGATACAACTTTAAAAAAGACATTAGGTGTTTCCTGTATGTTTATGTGGATTATATTAGCAGCATTAACTTTTGGTGCTGTATTTGATGGTTTAGGGGCGGGTAGAGCTATTGAAACATTATTTATTGAAAGGTGGCAACTTTCACCTTGGGGTGTTTTAATTATGATGCAGCTTTCATATATTCTCATGGGAATGTTTTTAGACGACACAGCAATGTTAGTTATAGTTGCGCCTCTTTACGTACCTTTGATTATTGCATTAGGTTTTGATCCAATTTGGTATGGTGTTCTTTATACGATTACTTGTCAAATTGCTTATATGACTCCACCATTTGGTTATAATTTATTTTTGATGAGAGCAATGGCACCAAAAGAAATTTCCTTACAGGATATTTATAGTTCAATTGTTCCATTTGTGTTAATCATGGTCTTTGGACTTGCTATCGTTATGATTTTTCCTGAGATAGCCACATATCTTCCAGAAAAATATCTATCCAGATAATATTCAACTCATAGTTTAAAAAAAAATTTTTTTTTTAAATTTTATCAATTAAACAATGAAATATTAAGTTTCATATCTTTTGAATTTATAATATGTTTTTTTCTTAACTTACGTAAAGGAGACCACGTGAAAAAAGATAAAAAAATAATAACGAATAAAAGACGATCGTTTATTAAGAAAGCAGGTTTACTAACGTTAGGAGCTGCTGGTGCTACTGCGGTAAAAGCACCTTATGCTTACTCTGCAACAAACCCAATAAAATGGAGACTACAGACTTATTCTGGAGCTCCTCTTGGTGCACACGTTATCAAACCACAAATTGAAGCATTTAATAAGGCTGCTTATGGTGAAATGGAAATTGAGCTTTATTATGCGGATCAATTGGTTCCAACTGATGAACTGTTCAGAGCTATGCAGGCAGGTACGCTTGACGCTGTTCAAAGTGACGACGCTACAATGGGATCTCCAGTAGATATTTCAGTATTTGGAGGATACTTCCCATTTGCAACAAGATACAGCTTAGATGTTCCAGCTTTATTTAAATATTATGGTTTAAATGAAATATGGGATGAAGCTTACAGCGAAGTTAAAGGTGTTAAATGGCTAAGCACAAGTGCTTGGGATCCATGTCATCTTTTCACTGTTAAGAAAAAAGTTACTTCTCTAGCAGATATGAAAGGATTAAGAGTATTTGGTGTTCCTACAGCAGGTAAATTCCTAGCTCAATACGGCTTAATTCCAGTAACAGTTCCATGGGATGATGTTGAAGTCGCTATGCAAACAGGAGAACTTGATGGAGTATGCTGGTGTGGATTTACAGAAGCCTATGAAGTGGGTTGGGCTGATATATGTAAATATGCACTAACTAACTCTGTTACTGGAGCATGGTTTGGTTCTTATTTTGCTAATCAAAAAAGTTGGGATAAATTAAGTCCGAAACTTCAAGCGCTTTACAGAATGTCTATTAATGACTCTCATTATTATAGACAAGTTTGGTATTGGGGTGGAGAAGCTAAACTTCGTGTCGAAGGTAAGAAGATGGAGCTTACAAGTTTACCTGACAATGAATGGGGAAGAGTTGTAGAAGATTCTAAGAAATTTTGGGATGATACTTCTAAAATTAGTCCTCGTGCTAAAAAGGTTGTTGATGCATTCAAAGCTTATGCTTCAACAATGGATAAAGCAGGATATCCTTACAGATAAAAACTATAATTTTAGGCGCCTTATTTTAAAGGCGCCTAATTAGATTAAGGCTTAGATGTAATCCCACCATCAACAATTAATTCAGTTCCTGTAATATAATTCGCCTCGTCACTGAGTAAAAACATAGTTGCATTAGATATATCTTTTGGCTTACCAACTTTATTTAATGGGATAAATTTTTCTAAATTTTTTTTTGCTTTAGGATTTTTTTTCCATCTGATTTGCATACCTGTTTCAATTGGCCCTGGTAAAATTATATTAGATCTAATTTTATTTGCAGCAAATTGAATGGCAAACGATTTAGAAAGTCTAATCATGGCAGCTTTTGATGCACCATATGCATCTTGTGGTTTATCGTCTCCTGACAAGGCATCTATAGAAGAAATATGAACCATTGATCCAAAATTATTTTTTATCATTTTAGGAACAATAATTTTTGATAAGAGAACCATTGATTTTAAATTGATTTGAAAAACTTTATCCCAAATTTTATCATCTATATTAACGGCCGATATATCTTTATTGAACCAAAGCACTCCAGTTGTATTAACTAAATAATCTATTCTCTTATTTTTTTTATAAAATCTATCGATATGAGTTTTTATTGATTTAAAATTTGTAACATCTACTTTTTTGAATTCACAATTTCTATTTTCTTTTAAAAAATCATCAGCAGGGCTTTTAATGTCTAACATTAAAACAGAAATATTATTTTGAGATAATTTTTGGGAAATATCCAAACCCATTCCTCCTGAGGCACCAGAAATTATTGCTGATTTACCTTGGTAATGTAACTTCATATTATTGTTCTTTTCTTAAGTGAAAACTTTTTGGAGCTGTTAATTTTTCATATGCTATTTCAGATAATGAGCAACCCTTTCCGGTTTCTTTAACACCAGTCCAGGAAAGAGCTGGATCTAAATAATCACACCTATTCATATAGAATGTGCCAGTTTGAATTTGGTTACCTATTTTCTCAGCTACTTCCATGTCTTTAGTCCATATAGAGGCTGTTAAACCATAAGGACTATCATTCATCAATTTTATGGCCTCATTTTCATCTTTGACTTTCATTATACCAACACATGGTCCAAATGTTTCCTCTGTCATAAAATCCATATTGTGATTTACATCAATCAAAACTTGAGGCACTAAATAATTTTTATGTTCATTTGGAAAATCAAATTTACCTTCATCAATTACTTTTTTTGCACCTTTGCTAATTGCACTATTCATTTGATTTAAAATAAAATCAGCCGCTGATAATTTTACAACTGGACCTAAATTTGTATCTTTGTTTAAAGGGTTTCCAAGTTTATAATTATAAGTTTTTGATGCAAATAATTCTATAAAGTCGCTATAAATTTTTTCATCAACATATATTCTTTCAATACCACAACAAGATTGACCAGAATTAAAAAAAGATCCATCTACCAAATTTTCGACTGATTTTTCTAAGTCGCAATCGTGTCTTGCGTAAGCTGGATCTTTTCCCCCTAATTCTAAGGCCATATCTATGAATTTAGTGTGGGTTGCTTTTTGGACATCATATCCAGCCTTTACTGATCCAGTAAATGATACAAAGTTAATCCTTTTATCAGAAACTACTTTTAATCCGTCTTCATGATTTAAGTGTAAATAATTAAAAACATCTTTAGGCAAAGTTTTTTTTGCTGAGTCATATAGTTGCTCAGCGCATAATGGTGTTTGTGCAGAATGTTTTAGAATAACTGTATTTCCTGAAGCCATCGCAGGAATTATTGAATTAACAGCAACAAGATACGGATAATTCCAAGGTGCAATTACAAAAACTACTCCTAGAGCTCTTCTTTTAATATAACTCTTAAAATTTTTATCTTTTGTTACATCAATATCTTCTAATTTTTTTTCTGCTATCGATAGCATGTAGTCAGCTCTTTCTTTAAAGCCATTTAATTCACCAGCACCTTGAGAGATAGGTCTACCTATTTGTCTACTTAATTCTTCACTTATTAATTCACCTTTAGATAAAAAATCTTCGACAAATTTTGTTAATAATTTTACTCTTTCTTTAACTGTTAGTTCAGCCCATGATTTTTGAGCATTCATTGAATTGTTTATAGTTTCTTCAATTTTGTCAGAGTGATATTCTCTCTCAACATAGATACTATTATCAATAGGTGTAATTGTTTTTTGCATAATTATTTTAGTTAAAATTGATTAAGAAAATGATATACAACATCTAATTTCATATAACACTAGATATTATTATGCAGAAATACAACTGGAATTATCCAACAACAATGTGGGTAGGTGAAAATAGGATTAATGATATTTTTAAAGCTTGTGAAAATTTGGGTATTACAAAACCATTATTGGTAACAGACAAAGGTTTAGCTGAAACTGATATTGTGAAAAATACATTAAAAATATTAAAAGATAATAAGATATCTGTAGAATTATATTCTAACGTAGTTGGCAATCCAACAGGTACAAATGTAACCGAAGGAGCTGATTATTATAAAAAAAAAAATTGTGATGGTGTAATAGCCTTTGGAGGCGGAAGTGGTCTTGATGTGGGTAAAGCGATTGCATTTATGTCAGGACAAACATTACCTATCTGGGACTTTGAGGATGTAGGTGATAATTGGACTAAAGCAAATTCTGAGAAAATTGCACCAATTATAGCTGTACCAACAACTGCTGGAACAGGATCTGAAACTGGGCGTGCATCTGTAATTTTAAATGAAGAAACAGGTGTTAAGAATATAATTTTTCATCCTAAATTTTTACCTTCAATAGTTATATTAGATCCAGTGTTAACAGTGGGGCTTCCAGCAAAAATTACTGCAGCAACTGGTATGGATGCTCTAGCACATAATTTAGAAGCTTATTGCGCTCCTGGATATCATCCAATGGCTGATGGGATTGCTTTAGAAGGTATGAAGATAATTAACGAGTGGTTACTAGAGGCAGTTAATAATGGTTCAAATATTGAAGCACGACAAAATATGCTTACAGCAGCCAGTATGGGATCAACAGCATTTCAAAAAGGTTTGGGCGCAATTCATTCATTAAGTCACCCAGTAAACGCACTTAATAACATTCATCATGGTTTATCCAATGCAATATTTATGCCTTATGTATTAACTTTTAATAAAGACGTGATTGAAAAAAAAATAATTAAAATTTGTGATTATTTAGAACTTCAAGATAGATCATTTGATGGATTTATTAATTGGGTTTTAGATTTGAGAAAAAAACTTGATATGCCTCATAAATTATCTGAAGTAATCGACGAAAAAGATTTTGATCTTGATAGATTATCAAAAATGGCATTAGCAGATCCTTCTACTGGAGGAAACCCAAAAAAATTGACTGAAAATGATATGAAGACAATGTATCAACACAGTATGTCTGGTGAATTATTTAAGTGAAAAATCTAAATATTTTAATTGTTGAAGGAAATATTAAAGAAGATAGTGAGTTTTTCATAAAAGCAGCTGGAGCTTCTGCAGCAGATAATCTAAAAAATTTGATACTAAAATTAGAACCAACAACTAATACCGATATTATAAACCCTGGTAATGATGATGAGACTACAAATGCTCTAAAAAACATGAGTAAATATAATGGTATAGTTTTTACTGGTGGAGCAATGAGAATAAATGATATGACCAATGTTATCAAAAAACATATCAAATTTGCTACTGACTGTTTTGAACATAAGAATAAAATTTTAGCAATCTGTTGGGGGTTGCAAGTTTGTTCTACAGCTGCAGGAGGAAAAGTAAATCCTGGTAAAAATGGTGCGCATATAGGAATTGCATCTGATGTAATAATTAAAGATGATGGTCTGAAACACTTTATCTATAAAGATAAAAAAAGCATCTTTACTTCACCAGCTTTTAATTTTGATGAGGTAAGCGAAATACCAAAAGATGCTATTCTTTTATCTAGTGATAAAGTTAATAATGTAATGGGTATTATCTTTAATAGAGGGAATTCAGAAATTATCGGATTACAATATCATCCTGATTACGAATATTACCAGATGCTTAATCTTATCGAAGGACGTAAAGAACGATTATTTAAGAATAAACATTTTTCTGATGAAGAAGATTATCAAAAACACATCACATATATAAAGTCTGAAAATGAGTCATTGAACTTTAACGATCGTACTTGTGAAGTTAGAAATTGGCTTAATTATTTAAAAAACTAATTTAAAACAAACCTTCAATCTGACCATCTTTATTTAGCTTAATAGAATCGGCTGCTGGAACTCTAGGTAATCCAGGCATTGTCATAATGGCTCCACAAACTACAACAATAAATTCTGCTCCAGATGAAAGTCTAATCTCTCTTATCGGTAAAGAATGTCCACTTGGTGCTCCTTTTAAATTTGGATCAGTTGAAAAACTATACTGAGTTTTAGCCACACAAATAGGTAATTCTCCAAAACCTGCTTCTTCAAAACTTTTTAATTGTTCTCTAATTTTAGTGTCAGCTATAACTTCGTCAGCTCTATATATTTCTTTAGCAATAGTCTCTATTTTTTTAAATAATGGAGTTTTGCTCTCGTATAAAAACTGAAACTTAGCTTCATTTTTTTCACATAATTCAGAAACGTGAGCTGCTAATTCTTTTGTACCTTCTCCACCATTTGACCAATGCGTACATAGACTTGCTTTTACTCCCATACCATCACAAAATTCTATTAAAGCTTTTACTTCATTATCAGTATCTTTTATGAAATGATTAACTGCAACTGCAACTGGTAAACCAAATTTTTTAACATTTTCAATATGTCTTTCAAGATTAACCAGTCCTTTTTTAAGAGCTTCAACGTTTTCATTCTTTAAATCATCTTTTGCAACACCACCATGCATTTTAAGAGCTCTGATTGTTGCAACAATAACTACACAACTTGGTTTTAAATTTGATTTTCTGCATTTAATATCAAGAAATTTTTCAGCTCCTAAGTCCGCACCAAATCCAGCTTCAGTTACAACATAGTCAGCAAGTTTCAATCCTGTCTTGGTAGCGATTACAGAATTACATCCGTGTGCAATGTTTGCAAAAGGACCACCATGAATGATTGCAGGATTATTTTCTAAAGTTTGAGTTACATTAGGTCTAATTGCATCTTTTAATAAGACAGTCATAGGACCTTGAGCTTTCAAATCTTTTGCAAACACAGGTTTTTTATCTCTTGTGTAAGCAATAGTTATATTTCCAATTCTTTTTTCTAAATCTTCCAGATCATTTGATAAACAAAAGATTGCCATGATCTCAGATGCAACAGTGATGTCAAAACCATCTTCTCTTGGAAAACCATTTGCAACACCACCTAAGTTTATATTTATGGATCTTAATGAACGATCATTCATGTCCATCACTCTTTTCCAAACCACTCTTCTAACATCTATATCTAATTTATTTCCCCAATAAATATGGTTATCAATTAATGCAGATAAAAGATTATGAGCTGAGGTTATTGCGTGAAAGTCTCCAGTGAAATGTAAATTAATTTGTTCCATTGGAACCACTTGAGCATATCCACCTCCTGCAGCTCCACCTTTCATTCCAAACGATGGACCAAGACTTGGTTCTCTTAAACAAACAATAGATTTTTTTCCAATTTTATTTAAGCCATCATTTAATCCAACTGAGGTAGTTGTTTTACCCTCACCAGCTGGAGTAGGAGTAATTGCAGTAACAAGAATTAGTTTGCCATCAGGTTTATCTTTTAAAGTATCAAGATACTCCAAATTAATTTTTGCGATGTGTCTACCCATAGGACTAAAAGCAGCACTTTCATCGGGCACATTTATTTTTGCTAAAATATCATTTATTGGTTGCATTTTAGCTTCTCTAGCTATTTGAATATCTGATTTAACATCGCTCATTTAAAATCCTAAAGTTATAATTTTATGTTGGTGAATTCTTATCCTTTTTTAGGTTCTTTGGAAACTTCTAAAAAATATATATAAAAAAAATAAGAACTATTTATATTCATTGAGATAAAAATATCTCATGCAAAAATATTCAATATTTAATCTAGTTAAAAATGCTTTTTCAGGTCATCAAAACTGGGATTTAGCGTGGAAAGATCCTACTCCTAAAAAAGAATACGATGTTGTAATTATTGGTGGAGGTGGCCACGGTCTAGCAACAGCATACTATTTGGCAAAAGAACATAATATTACAAACGTTGCTATCATTGAAAAAGGTTGGATTGGTGGAGGAAATGTTGGTCGAAACACTACAATCATAAGATCAAACTACATGCATGATGACAACGCACTTTTTAGTGAGTTTGGAATGGATTTATGGAGAAAGATGAGCCAGGATTTAAATTACAATGTAATGTTTTCACCACGAGGAATTATTAATCTTGCACACTCTGATGCACAAATGAATGTGTATGCAAGGAGAGGAAATTCAATGAGATTAAATGGAATTGATGCAGTTCTTTTAAACAGAGAACAAGTAAAAGAAATTATTCCTATGGCAGATTTTTCTGAAAATGTAAGGTTTCCAATTTTTGGTGGACTAATGCAACCAAGCGCAGGAACAGCAAGACATGATGCAGTTGCTTGGGGATATGCAAGACAAGCAGACTCAATGGGAGTTGATATAATTCAAAACTGTGAGGTCACAGGTTTTGATGTAAGTGGTGGAAAAATTAATGGTGTCAGAACCTCCAGAGGGGATATTAAAGTTAAAAAAATTGGTTTGTGTGTTGCAGGAAGTACTAACATCTTAGCAGAAAAATTGAATATGACTTTGCCAATTGAAACACATCTTCTTCAAGCTTGTGTATCAGAACCAGTAAAACCAGTTTTAGATAGAGTGGTTACTTTTGGAGCGGGGCACTTTTATATAAGTCAGTCTGATAAAGGTGAAATGGTAATGGGTGGAGATTTAGATGGATACAACAGTTACGCACAAAGAGGAAACTTACCAACTTTACAACACGTTTTAACTGAAGGAATTGCGATGATGCCCTTTCTAAGTAAATTAAAAATGCTTAGAACCTGGGGTGGAATAATGGATATGTCTATGGATGGTTCTCCAATAATTGATAAAACTCATATTGAAGGATTATATTTAAATTGTGGTTGGTGTTATGGTGGATTTAAAGCAACTCCAGCATCAGGCTGGACATTTGCTCATACAATTGCACAAGATAGAGTCCATAAATTAAACGCTGGATATAGTTTAAATAGATTCAACACTGGTCACTTATTAGATGAAAAAGGACTTGGAACAAAAACTTGGATTTCATAAATGTTACATATCAAATGTCCTTACTGTGGAATGAGATCACAAAATGAATTTTCATATGGAGGAGATGCAACAGTTAAAAGACCAGAACTTAACAAAGAAGTATCTGATCAAGATTGGGATAACTTTGTCTATAATAGAAAAAGTCCAAGAGGAAAACATTGGGAACTATGGCAACATATATCAGGCTGCAGACAATGGATAAAAGTTGAAAGAGACACAGCTACTCATGAAATTTTTAATACTCTTAAAGCTAATGAGGAAATTTTATAATGTCCCAGAGTTATAGATTAGATAATGTTGGTTTAATTAATAGAGAAAAGAAGCTTTCATTTAAATTTAATGGTGTATCTTATACAGGATATGAAGGTGATACTCTTGCTTCTGCTTTAATAGCTAATGGAGTTCATTTAGTTGGAAGAAGTTTTAAATATCACAGACCAAGAGGTTTTTTTGGAGCAGGGGTTGATGAGCCTTATGCAATTGTTCAATTATATAGAAATGGCGAAACGGAGCCAAATGTTAAAGCTACAGAACAAGAACTTTTTGAGGGTTTAGAGGCAAAAAGTGTGAATTGCTGGCCAAGTGTAAACTTTGATATTGGAGCCATAAATAATTTTTTAAAGATTTTTCTACCAGCTGGATTTTATTACAAAACTTTTATGTGGCCTAAGAGCTTTTGGTATAAAATTTATGAGCCTTTTATTAGAAAGGCAGCTGGCCTTGGGGTTGCTTCTATTAAGCACGATAAGGAAAGATATGAGCATAAATATGAATACTGTGATTTATTAATCGCAGGTTCAGGCCCATCAGGTCTTGCAAGTGCCTATGCTGCAGCAAAAAATGGTGCACGTGTGATTTTAGCCGAGGATAAAGCTAGACATGGAGGAACTTTGTTAACTAGCGAAGTTAATATAGGAAATCAATCAGGTAAAGAATGGGCTGATGGGATAATTTCAGAGCTTAAAGAAATGCCGAATGTGATTGTTAAAAATAGATCACAAGTTTTTGGTTACTACGATCATAATATGCTGGTGATGTCAGAGAGAATTAGTGATCATCTTCCAAAAACAAAAAAGTTTCATCCAAAACAAAGACTTTGGTATATCAGAGCAAAAGAAGTTTTAATTTCATCTGGATCAATTGAACGACCAATCGTATTTGGCAACAATGATACACCGGGAGTGATGCTTTCATCTGCTGCAAAAGAATATCTTAAAGTTTATGGGGTACTAGTTGGAAGAAATCCATTAATATTTACCAATAATGATAGCGGGTATGAAACTGCAATTGAGTTTAAAAAAAACGGAGTTAATCCCATTGTTTTAGATACAAGAAAAGACCCTCAATCAGAAATCGTTGATGAAGCAGAAAATTTAGGAATAAATATTAAGTTTTCTTATGTCGTAGTAGCTGCTCAAGGTTATAAAAAAGTAAAATCTGCAGATATTGCAAAAATTTCAGATGATAAAGAACAACTTGGAACAGTCGAAAATATTAAATGTGATTGTATTTGTGTTTCTGGTTTTTGGACGCCAACTATTCATTTGGCTTCGCAATCAGGTAATAAAACTAAATTTAATGAGGATATTGATGCATTTGTTCCAGGAACATCAAAACAAAATGAAAGAACATTAGGTGCTGCAAATGGGTCGTATACTTTAGATGACACATTAAAAAGTTCATTTGAAGCTGGTTATGAGCTTTCAAAAAAAATTACCAATAATGATAATAAAATTTCTTTCCCAAATGTTGTTGAAAAGAAATCAACAACACATGACAAATTTTGGTGTGTGCCATTACCTGAGGGTAAAAATTATAAAAGATTTTTAGACTTTCAAAATGATGTAGCTGTTTCTGATGTTGAGATAGCTCTTAGAGAAGGTTATCGATCAATTGAGCATGTTAAAAGATATACAACGCTTGGAATGGCAACTGACCAAGGTAAGACAAGTAATTTAAATGGATTACAATTGGTATCTAAAATTGAAAATAAAGTAGTGCCAAATGTAGGTCACACAACGTTTAGACCACCTTATACACCAGTTTCAATAGGTGCAATTGTTGGAAGAGAAGTTGGAAAACATTCAAAGCCAACTAGAAAATCCCCTATGCATTCATGGCATGAAAAAAATAATGCAGTATTTGTTGATGCAGGCGTTTGGTTAAGACCAAGATATTATAAACAAGGAAATGAAAATTTATTTGAAGGATCTAAAAGAGAAGCAAAAAATGTAAGAACAAATGTTGGTGTGTGCGATGTAACTACATTAGGTAAAATAGATATTAAAGGACCAGATGCAGCAGAATTTCTCAACAGAGTTTACACTAATGCTTGGTTAAAATTACCTGTTGGTAAAGCAAGATATGGCGTGATGCTAAGAGAAGATGGAATTGTTATGGATGATGGAACTACTACAAGAATTTCAGAAAACCATTATCATATGACAACAACTACAGCTCAAGCTGCAAACGTTCTTTCCCATTTAGAATATTACTTACAATTGGTGTGGCCCGAGTTGAACGTAAATGTAGTTTCAACTACAGAACAATGGGCAGGTGCGGCAATTGCTGGACCAAAATCAAGAGATTTACTACAAAAACTATTTCCAAATTTAGATGTATCAAATGAGGGATTGCCTTTCATGGGCTATATGGAGGGAGATTTGTTTGGAGCAAAAGCTAGAATTTTTAGAATCTCATTTTCAGGTGAGCTTGCTTATGAAGTAAATGTTGAGTCTGATAATGGAAACTTTATGTGGGAAAAAATTATGGAAGTTGGTCAAGAATTTAAAATCCAACCCTATGGAACAGAGGCCTTATCAACTCTTAGAATTGAGATGGGACACGTTGCAGGATCAGAACTTGATGGAAGAACAATACCTTATGATAATTCACTTGAAGGATTACTGAGTAAAAAGAAAGATTTCATAGGAAAAAGATCGTTAACAAGAAAAGCATTTATAGCTGAAGATAGACAAAAAGTTGTTGGTGTTGTCCCATTAGATAAAAAAACAAGCATTCCAGAGGGATCACATTTAGTCAAAGACTCAAATGCACCATTACCAAATCCAAAATTAGGTTATATCTCAGCTTCTTGTTGGAGTGTTGAGTATGACAATCCGTTTTCTTTAGCAATACTTAAAGATGGAAAAAATATGATTGGTGAAAAATTATTTGTAATGTCTCCACTTAAAAATAAAGTAATTCCAGTTGAAATAGTTTCTTCGCACTATGTTGACCCAAAAGGTGAAAGAGTTAGATCATGAGTTTAATATCCGCTTTAGCAAACGTTCACACAACAGGTCAGTATGGAGATCATGAGGATAAAAATGAAAACAATCTTTTAAAAATCTCTGAAGTAAAAAACTTGCTAATCGTTCAAATAGTTCAATATAAAAACTCATCGGTTTCTGTTAAAAGTATTGATATTGATGGTTTAAAATTAAAAGATGAGCCATTAAGGGTAATAAGTAATAATGAAACAAGAATTTTATGGAATGGACCAAAAAACTGGTTTTTAGTTTCAACAAAAAAAGATTTACTTAAAGATATTATACAAAATTTTAGTGAAACAGACTTTGCAGTTACTGAATTATCTCATTCAAGAGCAGTAATTCAAATAGAAGGACCTGAGGTAAAAGAAGTGTTAAAGAAAGGATGTCCTTTTAATTTTAATTCTTTAGAAAAAAATAATTCAATAAATTCCACATATAATGGAATAGCATTTATGGTTGATATGCTGAATGATAGTCCTGATAAAGTAAAAGTAAGATTATTTGCTCTTAGAAGTTTTGGTGAGTCTTTATACCATTCAGTAACTGATGCTTCGTTAGAGTTTGGATATAAATCAATATAATTACTTTTTAATTTCTGGTTGCAATATAAACACCTATTGTAGTTATTAAAAAACCTAAAAGATCTAAATTAGTTAAATTTTCATTTAAAAATAACCAGGCCATAAAAGCTGAGGTAGCCGGTATTAAAAAAAATATGGAAACTGTTTTACTTGCTGAATTATTCTTAATTAAATACATCAATATAGTGAAAGCACCAAAGGACACCAATAATATTTGATGACCCATTGCAATTACAAATGTTTGTGTAAAATCAATATATGGTTTTGCAAAAAAAATAATGACTATTAAATGAAAAGTAAAACCTCCTATAGCCTGATACATGTTGCTAACTGATAAAGGTAAATTATTACTAAGTTTCTTTTGCCAAATAGTTGAAGCAGTAATTGCAATCAAAGATATTATAGTTGCAACCAAACCTATCATCGGGATATCTGAACCAACATCAAAGCCAAGCACAATTGCAGCCCCAACAAACCCTAAGAGAACACCTATCCATTGTTTTATTGTTACTTTTTCATTTAATATCGGCCCACTTAATGCATTTGTAAGTATTGGTTGAAGAGTAACTATTAATGCTGCAATTCCTGTTGGCATTCCTTTGGAAATTGAAAAAAAAACACCCCCTAAATAAAAGCCATGAAAAAGAATGCCACTAAAAAAAGATTCAATTAGATTTTTCTTTTGAATAATTATTTTTTGTTTTGAATAGATCGAAAATAAAAAAAAACCAAATGCCACAATTATAAATCTAAACGCAAGAGCTGAAAACGGATCGCTATTATCAATTATTGGTTTTGTAGTTATAAATGCTGAAGACCAAAGTAAAATAAATAGCAGAGGAAATACTTTAACCATTTAAGCTTTATAATTTATTATTAGTTTCAGTCCTATAAAAAAGGATTAATCTAACAAATCTAATTTAATTAATTTATCTTGCTTAGTTTCTTTACACCACATTTCATAACTTTCACAAACTCTCCAGAGGTGATCGAAAGCTCTTTGAGATATTTCTAAAGGAAAATGACTTTTGGTATAATACAGTTTTGGAATTTTCATTAAAAACTTAACCATGGAGTCTTTTTGTAATTCTAAAAGTTTGATTGTTTCTTCATTAATTTTTTTTTTTGTTAATTTATCAATAAAATCATTTTCTTTTAATTCTAAAAACCATTGATTGTGAAATTCTCCAGAACTTATTAAATCGTAATCTTCTGTTGTCATAAAAACCTCAAAAGCTTGAATATTAGTCATTTGAGAGTTTTCTTTTTTAATATTTACAACCTTATTATAAATCAATTCTGCTACTCTTAGAACATAAGGCTTATCATTATTTGAAGACATAAATTATTTTTTATGTTTAGCCATTGCAGAGCTTGCAAGTATTAAATTAGGATCTAAAAAAATTTTAGATGATTTTACATTTTTAAATGATTTAAAAGCGAAAATAGCTATAGGAAGTTCTGTACAACCTAATATTATTTTTTTACATTTCATTTTGATTAACTCATTAATTGCAGGTTTAATTGCTTTTGCTGCAGCCTTAACATTACCCATTTTGACAAGTTTTATGGCTTTATTAACTGATTTTTTTTGAAGATTTTCTGACGGTCGAATTAAATGATAATCTTTATCAAAAATTTTATCATATACACCAGTTTTTAATGTTCCCTCAGTAGCTAGCAAACCCACTTTTGAATTTTTCTTACAATTTTTTTTTGTAAATTTAAACACTTCTTTTGGCATGTTTATGATTGGAATATTTATTTTCTTCTGTAGATCATCAAACCAATAATGAGCAGTGTTACATGGTATGACAATAAATTTACATTTATTTTTTTCAAGCAACTTACATCCGTGAAGTAAACTTTTTAAAACATTATTGTACTTCTTTTTACTTTTGTTATCTGAAGATTTATTAGACAAATTTTTTGTTTGAACACCGATTGACTCTGGTCTTCCAGGTATATTTGATTTGTTATAAAGAATAAAAAGAGGATATTCTTGATCAATTTTCCCTCTATTTAAAACTGCAAGTTTATTACAAAAATCTAAACCTGCTTGAGTTCCCATTCCACCTAAAATGCCGATCATATTTTTTTTGAATAATTATTATTAGATTGGTTTGTTGATACCTCTCATAAAAACAATAAGTAGGCAACCATTTTTAGTTTGAGAGTTGTGGTTTGTACCAGGTTCAAAAGTTACAAAATCACCTTTTTTAAATATTTTGCCGTCTGCATCCTGAAGCTCACCATCTATTACATAAAATTCCTCATAACCTTGATGAATATGAGGTAAGCTTTTTGCACCAGCTTCCATTTTAAGAATATAAGTGCCAAATCCACCATTACTTTTATCGTAACTTATTTTATGCCAGCTCATACCTTCGACAGGTTTGCCATAATTATCAAATGGTTTGAAATCTAAATCGTTAATATTTCTTATGAATCTTTCACTCATATCAATAACTAATATTGTACAATTTAATTATGTAAATGAAAATTGTGTTTAAAGCTTGATTTAAGTTTTTTTGGTATTGGCTAAAATAAAATGTTTGAAAACATAGTTTCAAAATTTATTATTTCAGCCAATAGGAAGTGTGAATATTATGCAGTTTTTAAGTTAACTGCTGAAGGACCTTTAGGACCATCTTCAACATCGAAAGTCAAAGCTTGACCCTCATCTAAACCGTTCATACCAGCATCTCTTACAGCTGAAACATGTACAAACACATCTTTTTCTTTATCTTCTCTTTCAATAAAACCAAAACCTTTGGTTGGATTGAACCATTTTACTTTTCCTTGTAGACTCATATTTATCTTCTTACTTTTCGTTGTATTAATTTATTACTTATAATTAAGTAATTCTGGCTTTCTTTAGATTTATTTGGGTTTTGTCAACTAAATTGATTAGTTAAAATTATTTTATATAGATTTTGTAAGATAAACAGAATTTACATCCTCTTTATAGTGAGCAAAAGGATCGCATGTTTCAAAACCACACTGCTTAAATAACTTTCTAGCAGGTTTGAAGAATTCACCTGCACCAGTTTCTATACTTAACTTTTTAATATTCAATTTTTTTGCTTCATTGATCAAATGATTTATTACGTTAATACCATTGCCTTTTCTTCTAAAATTATCGTGAATTCTAATTGATTTAAATTCTCCATGATCTTTTTCTAGAAATTTTAATGCACCACAACCCATTAACATTTCATCTTGCCATAAACTCCAAAATTTAATGGATTTATCTTTCAATCCAGGAATATCCAGAACATGAGCACTTCCTTCAGGAGAAGAGGCTCTTAACTCAATAAAATGTTTTGTAAGAAGTTCATTAACTTCAGGATTATCAAAGTTACCCTCTATTGATTTTAACATTTAAATTAAAGTTGTGATATGACCCATTTTTCTTTTTTCTTTAATCTCTTTTTTTAAATAGTCAAAAAAAAATTCATTATCTTTAAATTTAGAGACCTTTCTATACTCTGATATTTGATCTCCTATTAAATTAACCATTGTTGCATTAGATATCTTTTTCAATGGAATTTGCTCTAAACCACATACTGCTCTAATATGATTTTCAAATTGACTAACGTTAAAAGCATTAATTGTCAGATGGCCAGAGTTATGAACTCTAGGAGCAATTTCATTAACATATAAATTATCATTTCTATCTATAAAGAATTCTACACACAATGTTCCCACATATTTTAGCTCTTCAGCAATTGACATTGCCCAGTCTTTAGATTGATCATAAATTTTTTTATCTATATCTGCAGGAATTTTTGAAAATTTTAATATTTGATTTTCATGTTTGTTTTCTATTGGCTCATAGATTTCATATTTATGATTATTAAATCTTGTAATAATGATTGAAATTTCTTTTTTTAATTTAACTAATTTTTCTAAAATATATCCTTTTGAAAAATCAATATTCAATGAACTTAATTCTTCAATTGAATTGATAGGATATTGTCCTTTACCATCATAACCAAGAGTAGTTGTTTTTAAAATACCTGGCAAAAGATCTTCTAAAGAATCTATCTCAGACTCACTTTCTACTGAAGCATACCTTGTTGTTCTAATATTCAAGTTATTTACAAAATCTTTCTCAGCTAGCCTATGTTGTATAATTCTATTTATTGAAGGTTTGGGTAAAACAGGTTTTAACTTGTTTATTTCATTTAATGTTTCAAAAGGAATATTCTCAAATTCAAAAGTTACAAAATTAACTAAATTTACAAATTCAATAATTTTTTCTTTATCACCGTATTCACCTGAAATAAATTTGTCACAAAAGTTTTGTGCTGGCGCATCTGAATCATCACAATAAATTACAGTTTTAATATTTATTTTCTTGGCTGAAATCGCAAGCATGCTACCAAGTTGACCACCCCCTATAATACCAAGAGTAATATCTGACATTTTATTTAGGTCTTTTTTTAACAGCTTTTGTTTGTTGTGTTCTCAAATTGTTTAAATTTTTTTTAATATTAGAATTGGTATTTGAGATAATTGCAGCTGCTAATAACGCGGCATTAATCGCTCCATCTTCTCCTATAGCTAGAGTTCCGACAGGAATTCCTTTAGGCATTTGAGCGATCGATAGTAAGCTGTCTAAACCTTTAAGTTTTTTGCTTTCAATAGGCACACCTAGTACAGGAATGGGTGTCAAAGCAGCAATCATTCCAGGTAAGTGCGCAGATCCACCCGCACCTGCAACAATTACACCAATATTATTTTTTTCAGCATTGGATGCAAACTCATACATTCTTTTTGGAGTTCGATGTGCTGATATAATCTTTGTTTCAAAAGAAACTCCAATTTTTTTTAGAGTTTTCTCAACTAGCTGCATAGTTTTGTAGTCAGATTGACTACCCATTACTATTGAAACTTTAAATGATTTATTTTTTTTCATGAAAAACTGCTTAAAAGTCTTATTTCAAAATTAGCTCAAAATTTCAATAAAATTAATAGTATTTAAAAATCATTTTGATTAAGGTTGCAAATAACATGAATTTTAAAATTGATAATTTACAATATTGCAATTGGTCTAGAAAGATATTTGAATATAACAGATCTGCTGGACTGGACGCAGTTCATGTAACTATTGTTTATCATGAGGATTATCATGAACTTTTAGATGAAATCAAAAAATGGGAATTACTTTTTTCTGAAAACTCTGACTTAATATTTTTTGGAAGAAACTACAAAGATATTGAAAAAGCTAAAGCCGAAAACAAAACAGCAATTTTTTTTGGTTTTCAAAACTGTTCTCCAATTGAAGATGATATCAACTTAGTTGAAAAAGTTCATGAATTAGGATGCAGGTTTATGCAACTTACGTACAATAACCAATCATTGCTCGCAACAGGTTGTTATGAAAAAATTGACAGTGGAGTTACAAATTTTGGTCGTGAAGCAATAAAAGAAATGAATAGAGTAGGTATTGTTGTTGACATGTCTCATTCAGCAGAAAAAAGTACCTTTGATGCGATTGAAATAAGTGAAAAACCAATAGCGATTACTCATGCAAACCCAACCTTTTGGCATGCAGCAAAAAGAAATAAATCTAACGATCTTTTAAAAGCATTAAGTGAAAGTAGAGGTATGTTGGGGTTATCTTTATATCCTCATCATTTAAAAGATAATACTAATTGTACAATTGAAAGTTTTTGTGAAATGGTTGCTAAAACAGCTGAGATCATGGATATAAAAAATATTGGAATTGGTTCAGATCTTTGTTTGGAACAACCAGATAGTGTTGTTGAATGGATGAGAAATGGCACATGGTCTAAAAGTAAAAATTATGGAGAAGGATCTAAAAACAAACCTGGTTTTCCGAAACAACCTGAATGGTTTGAGGACGCTAGAGGATTTAAAAATATTGAAACAGGCTTAAAAAAAGTGGGTTTTTCAGATAGTGAGACACATGGAATACTAGGAAACAACTGGTATAATTTTTATAAATCAATTTAGATATGAAAGTCGAGTTAAGAGATCCAAATACAATTATGAAATTGTCAAGGTTGGGCTCATTTCATCAGTCAAAATTATCATTTTTAAGAAGTTTTCTTAGCGAGTTTAAAGATTGGGAATATAAAAGAGATTTATTTAATCTTGATCAAAATGGATATGGAGAAGCAGTCTATTCATTTAAAAAAAAAGATAGGGTTTATTCATTAGTTTGTTTTGCTAATGAAATTAAAGATGAGGAGAGATCAGATAGAGTTATAGCAACTAAATGGGATGCAGCGTTTACACTACATGACGGCACTCCAAACTCTGAAGATATTGACAGATTAAAAAATGAAGTTCCTAAACAGGAAGTGGGCAGACTTTCATTTAAGGAATTAACTTTATCAAGAGCAAATAAATCTGTAAGAGTTTTTAATCATGTGGTTGAAAGTTTAAGTGAAGGTAATCAACCTGATTTAGATTTGTTATCAAAAGTTGGGTACTTATACAGAACCACTGCAGTTTATGGATCTGGTAAATTCGGATTAGCGGATAGATTTAGAATTAAAAATAGAGAGGAAATTAATGGTCCTTTTAGATTAGAAATGATGCTAGTTTATTTAGTAAGACAATTTACTTTTGACCAAGTTAATCATGTGGCTTATTTCAAAAATCCAAAAAAAGCAGTCAAATTAGATAATAAAATTTGTAAAAATCTAGGAATTGGAAACTCAACTGGTCTTGGTATGGCTCCATTTATAGTCAATCACCCAACATTATTAAATAATTGGATTTTAAGTAGAGAAACAGCATTAAAGAAAATTAGAGAAATTAGAATAGTTAAAAAAGAAGAAAGTGAGCTTTTTAAAGATTGTGTAAAACAATCATTAAAAAATATTACTAGCTGGAATACAGACAGTGAATATCAGCAAATAAAGATTAAGTCGTTATTAAATGATGTTGAAAAGTTTATAAAGTATATTGAAAATGATTTTGATTTTGAAATTGAATATCCATTTAACGAGATATATTTGTGGTTGGAGAAAAACTCATGTGAAGAATGCATAGAATATGTCGTATCTATTATGATGGAACCTTATAACAAAATAACTCAGCCGTTAGTTTCAAATATGAGTTCCGATGAAGACAAATATTTTAACATCCCAACTACTCGGACAATAAAAGAATTAAAAGATATTATCGAGACTAGATATCAAAATATTTTGAATATTGATTTTGATAAAAAAGAGAATTATCAAAATTTTTGGTTTATCTCTAAAAATAAAGAGGAACCTAGATTAGCAGATAGATTTGTGGAGCATGGTTCGGAACTAGAGCAACCTCTTGCAATTGCAAGAGATATTAAAAAATTATATGAAATATTGTTATCTGAGAAAGACAACTTAACCGTTGCTCAATTTTTGTCTGTCAATTCAGAACTAAGACATGTTGTAAGAAGAGCTTTTATTATAGAAAAATTTCCTTATTCTGAAATTCAAGACAACACAATCAGCAAAAGTATTGTGCCTATCGATATGCTGAGACTTAAATTATCTTTTTTTGGAGCCTTAAAGTTTGACCCAAGATCAGATAAGTGGTTGAGAATTTGCATGTTTCAAGGTGCTCCATTGCCAAATGAGTTAAAAAATTATGATGAGCAATGGGTATATAAAACAATAAATTAACAATGAGATCACTAAGCGAAATAGAAACTGCGGTTAAAAGAGCAAGTAGAGCTGTTGGTTTTTCATGGGGAAATTCTGAAGAAGTTGGAAAATCTGTACGCCAATTGGAATTATTTGGACTAAAGGGAATTAAAAATTTAAATCAATATTATAAAGAAAAAGAAACAAAAAAATTTGAAGATTTAAATTTAATAAGTGAAACAAATGAAACCTCATTAGAAGCTTATTGCCCAATTATACTTGGTATTAGTTTTTTAGATCAGATTAAAACAATTGAAAATTTCAAAACTATAAAATTCAAAAAAGTTGCATACCCAATTCTTTTTTTATCTTTTTTAAGTAGAGCATCAGAAATTAGTGGAAAAAAAATACATGCTGTATTTGATCAAACTGAAATTTTACTTAATTTGAATGTAAATATTTCTTCAAACTTTTTTAACCAAGAATTTCCTGAGTTTGCTAATGAAATAGAGATTAAATTCATAGATAATAAAGATAATTTTAACGACTTAGATTGGAATAGTCTTTATAAATTAGCAGAAGATACTTTTGTGGAGGAAAGCGATAGTTTAAAACAAGGTGCGGCTGGTGCAGGACTTACAGATAATGACTGATCATTTAGAGGATAAGCATGTTGAAGAAATTAATAGAGAATTAAATAATATTTGTGATGAGTGCAAAAAAGAGGATGAAAGTGTTACTCAAAATTTAATTTTAACAAGTTATAAATTGTGTTCCTCGTGTAGAGTTTCTAAAACTATTTTCCCAATTTAACTTATTTGATTCACAGGCAACATATTCATTCTACTCATTACAAAAGAAATAGATAAAAATGCAATTATTAAGAATGACAAGAATACAATCCCAAAAGATTTAATATTAGATTTTAAACCTAGCACATGTCTTGTAGAGATAATTAATCCTGCAAAAATCCAAAATTGTGTAAGAAAAATTATTGGTATCATCATATTTGGTGTTACTGCAAAAAATCGAAGTAGACCAGGTGCATGCGCAAAACCAACAGCAGTTAGTACTTTTTTAAATGGAACTTTTGTTTTTTTGTCAGGAAAAAGTTTAACTCCAATTACATAGATAAATATTGCCCACACTAACCAAGTTAATATCGATGTAAGACCAGACATTGCTACTGCAGTTTGAATTACTGTATTTGCAGCTACTGCACCTGCGATCCCATCTAAGATCATTATAAGACCAGCAAAATAGACAGAGGCTTCACCGAAGTTTTTGTTATCTGTATATAGTGTCTTGTCTAGTTTAATAGACTTAAAAACTATATTTAAAAATTCACCAAACATTAATCTTTATTCTTTTTTTTTGTGCTTTGTAAGAAACTAATAATGGAAATATTATTAAAGCAATCGTGATGATAATGCAAATTGCGATTAAGAAACCTTTAGTCATTGAAAAAATGGGGAAGCTTTGATCTTGCTCCCCCAAAATAATAAATTTAGCCTTTTACAACTTCTCTAGTATTAGCGTTGTAAGACTCTTTGAATGGAATGTCCACTACTACAGCGTCAACAGGTGTTCCTGGTGTGTCTGAGTATTTTTCAGGTAAATGAACTTTATATTTAGTTCCAACTTTACCTTTTGGAAATCCATTTGCATTTAATGTTCCATCAAATGGCACATATCCCATTGCAATGTTTTGTTTTTTCTCTGGGTGATACCAAGGAGAGGTAATAAATCCAACTGGTTCTCCACCACTCTCAGGTGACACTAGCCAAAAATCAGGAGCATACTCTTCAATTGGTTTTCCACCTAATTCAAGCCCAACTAGTTGAAGCTTGTAAGGTTTTTTACCACCTTTAAGTTCTGCACCCATTTTTTCTAATGCAGCTTTACCCACATAATCACCTTTTTTAGCCCATTCACCTTTTCCGGATAATGAAACTTGATAACCTAAGTTACACTGAAAAGGATTATGTTGAGAGTCCATATCTTGACCCCATGAGAGAATTCCAGCTTGAATTCTTCTGTGGTGAGCAGGAGCAATAACCATAAGGCTATGTTTTTTTCCAGCTTCAAGAACAGCATTCCACATATCTTCAGCATATAAAGTAGAATCTCTTAAATAGATTTCATATCCAGCTTCTCCAGAGAAACCTGATTGAGAAATCACACAACTTCTTCCACCTACTTTAACTTCTGCTAGACCATAAAATGGCATATTGTCAAAATCAACTTGATCTCCACATAAGTCTTTCATCAAAGCTTTTGATTTCGGACCTTGTATTTGCACTGGACTGACATCAATTTCTTCAATGGTACAATCAAATCTTCCATCAGCATTTACTCCTTGAAGGTACATACCAATATCAGAGTCTGATAGTGAAAACCAAAATTCATCTTCAGAAATTCTAAGAAGAATTGGATCATTTAAAACTCCACCGTATGCATTACACAAGATTACATATCTTGCTCTCATAGGAGAAATTTTTGTAGCATCTCTAGTTATTACGTAGTCAGTAAATTTTTCTGCATCTGGACCCTTAACTCTGATTTGCCTTTCAACAGCAACGTTCCACATAGTAACGTGATTCACAATTGCATCATACTCAACCATTGCTCCACCATCTTCTGGTTTTACATATCCCCTTGGATGATAAATACGATTGTAAACTGTTGCTCTCCAGCAACCTGCCTGCATTGATAAATGCCAATAAGGTGATTTTCTTACCCTTGTTGAGATAAGCATTTCAACTTTAGTTGGCCCACTTTGTCTTAAATTATATGGTACTGCACGATCTGATTGATCAACTGAAGTAACATGTTTTAGTTTAGTATAGTCAAATTCATTAGACATAACTATTCTCCTTCAACCACTTGTTAGTTTCCTTCAAGCCGCCGAATGTATAAATGTGGAAGTTATCAGTATGCGATTTAACTTTCCCAATTAAATCATTAGGGTCTTTAGGTTTCAATAAATCTAACGCCTTACTAAAATTAGATTTAAGAAAATTTATGGAATTTTTCGCCCCAACAATATTAGCAAATTTAATTAAGCTAGATATTTTCATAGGCCCAGTAATACCCACATGCACTGGTACGCTTTGTTTAGAAATGAAGTCAATGATAGGCTGACTATCTAATAACCATTGTGTTACTATGTAATCAGCATAAGGCTTCTTGTCTATCATTGCTTTTTCTAAATTTTGTTCTGATATATCTGGACTTCCTTCTGGATGTCCTGCAATACCAATTTTAATTCCTTCTAAATATCCTGTTTCAAGAATTTGAAATGAGCTATCAAATTTTCCAATTGGTTCTCTACTTCCACCAATTACTAAAGCTTGTTTAACTCCTTGATCTTTACATCTTGAAACGTATTCTTTTAATTCTTCTTCATTATTAATTGATCTTGCTGGGAAATGTGGAACAGGATTAAAACCTTTTTTAACAAGGTCTCCTGATTTATCGGCTGTTTCTTTATAATCTCCACCAGGTAGCATTGTAATGTATACATCCTTTACAGGAGGTAAAGTTTCAAGGTCAGTGTGTGGACCAATTTCCAATGAAAAATTCATTTTTTCCAAATCATTATCCTTTTTAAAAAAGCTGTCAAAGAAATTCAGCACAGTTCAAAATGGAAATTTGTTGCCAAAAAACAGGGCCATGATAATTTTTTTTATGGACCAAAATCAGAAAAATAAATCTCTCTCAAAAATTTTGGATATCAAGAAATTGATGAATGTGGACAAGGCTATTGAGAGCGCAAACGGACTTCCAAACGAGTGTTACACCAGCGAACAATATTTAGAGTACGAAAGAGACAAGATTTTTTGCGATAAATGGTCAGTAATTGGAGTGGGGAGCTCAATACCCAAAGCTGGTGATGCAATGCCATACAATCTACTCGGGATTCCTTTGCTAATTGTTAGAGATAAGGATCTCAAGATTAGAGTATTTCATAATGTCTGTAGTCACAGAGGTTTTAAGCTTTTAGATGAGCCCTGTGCTTTAAAAAATGTAATTAGATGCCCTTACCATTCATGGTCATACGACTTTAAAGGAAATTTAGTAGCTACTCCTCACATAGGAGGGTTAAATATTCATAATTCAGATAAATTTGAAAAGAATCAGAGCAATTTAAAAGAAGTGAGATCAAAAATATGGATGGATATTATATTTATAAATATTAATTCAAACGAAATTGATTTTGAAGATTACATCAAACCTCTTGAACAAAGATGGTCTAAATTTATTAATCACGAGGATCAAAAACTATTAGTTTATTCGAAAGATCATGGCTCTTTTGATTTGGAAGTTAATAGCAATTGGAAATTTGCTATAGAAAATTATTGTGAAAGTTATCATTTACCAACCATTCATCCAGAATTAAATAAAGTATCAAATATTAATGATCATTATCACATTCAAGGATTACCAAATCGATTTGCTGGACAAGGAAGTGAAAAATATGAGCAACCTGTAAAGGGAAATAAAAAATTTGATACATTTAAGAATTGGAAAAAAAGTTCCCTAAAAAATTCAGAATATATTGCATTATTTCCAAATGTAATGATCGGTTTGCACCTTGATCATTTTTACGTATTTTGGTTGGAACCAATTACAATTAATAAAACAAAAGAACATATGAAAATATATTATGTTGGTGATAAAAGTGCTAATGGAGAGGAACTTAAAGAATTAAGAAAAGAAAACGCAAGATTTTGGAAAGATGTTATGCTGGAAGATATAAGTGCAATTGAAGGAATGCAGGCAGGGAGAGGATCACCAGTTTATAATGGGGGAAATTTTTCACCAGTTATGGATCAACCAACACATCAATTTCATAAATGGGTAGCAAATAGTTTATTATAAAAAATGAAAATTATTTTAATAATGGGTCTGCCAGGCTCTGGAAAAACAACTTTAGCTGATCAATTGGCTCCATTACTAAATGCAAAAAGATTAAATGCTGATGAAGTTAGAAAAGAAGCAAATGATTGGGATTTTTCTAAAGAGGGTAGAAAAAGACAGGCAAAAAGAATGGCAGATTTTGCATTAAGATTAAAAGAGGAAGGAAATTTTGTTGTAGCAGATTTTATTTGCCCAACACCTGAAGCAAGAGCACTGTTTCCAGCTGATTTTATTGTTTGGGTTGATACTATTGCTGAGGGTAGATTTGATGATACCAACAAGATGTTTGTTAAACCTGATAAGTTTGACTTTCATGTAACAACACAAGATGCTAAAAACTGGGCACCAAAAATAATAAAGGAGATAAAATAATGGCTTATGAATGGGATAACAAAAAACCAACTGCGCAGATGTTAGGAAGATGGCAACCGTTTCATGATGGTCATTACACTTTATTTAAAGAAATTATTAAAAAAACTGGTCAAGTTTGTATTCAAATTAGAGATGTACAAGGGGTGGACGACAATCCTTTTGACTTTGAAACAGTTAAGAAAAATATAGAAGACAGATTAAACCCTGAGTTTGAAGGTCAATTTAAAATTATGCTGGTACCAAATATTACAAATATTTGTTATGGAAGAGGAGTTGGATACAAAATTGAGGAAATTGAACTATCAAAAGAAATTCAAGAAATTTCTGCAACTAAAATAAGAGCTAAAATGAGAGAAGAGGGAAAATTAAAGTAACTCTTTCAAAATGAATATAAAATATAGAATTATTCAAAATAGTATTGCCATAGTCACTATCAACGAACCAAAAACTTATAATTCTTTATCATTTAAAAATTTACATGATTTAATTAAAGTTTTTAGGAAACTTGATAAAGATAAAAATACTAAAGTAATAATTTTAGAGGGAGCTGGTAAAGGTTTTAGTGCTGGACATAATTTAAAAGAAGTTAAAAGTTTAAAAGTTAAAAATAAGTATCAAAAACTGTTCAATCTTTGCTCAAAATTAATGCTTCAAATAGTTGAGGGTAAAAAACCTGTTATTGCAAAAGTACATGGGGCTGCGTTTGCTGCTGGATGTCAGTTAGTTGCAAGTTGTGATTTAGCATATAGTACTAAAGATGCTTTATTTGCAACACCCGGGGTTAATATAGGATTGTTTTGTAGTACTCCAATGGTTGCTGTAAGTAGAAAAATTAATAGAAAGCCTATGATGAAAATGTTGTTAACAGGGGAACCTATTAAAGCAAATTATGCAAAAGAAATTGGGTTAATTAATGACTATTTTTCAAAATCTAAATTAGAGAACGAAGTATTAAAAGTTGCTAAGACTATTGCGTCTAAATCAAATTTAACAATTAAAATTGGGAAACAAGCTTTTTACAAACAATTAGAAATGCCCCTAAAAAAAGCGTATGCCTACACCAGTAAAATGATGACGATAAACATGATGGCAATGGATGCAAAAGAGGGAATTTCAGCTTTTTTAGAGAAAAGAAAACCAAAATGGAAAAACAAATAATGAAAAATAAAAAAAATATTCTCATTGTGGTCTTTATTGTATTGGGAATGATATTTGTTTTAAGTTTTAATGATCATAATTTCAAAAGAGCTGTTGATGCTTGTCTTGCCGGTAGCCAGAAATTATCAGACTCCAAAATTACTGATTTAGAAGAAGCTCGAAAATTTTGTGAAGATCAGATTAAAAAAAACAAATAATTTATGTCTGAGATAAAAGAAATTCTTTCAAAATATAAAACTATTGCAATGATTGGAGTGAGCAAGGATCCTAAAAAACCATCTACGATAGTTATGAAATATATGCAAAAATATGGATTTAAAGTTATCCCAGTTAATCCAAGAGCAAAGGGTGAAAAAATCTTAGGAGAAGAGGTTTTTGAAAAGATAACTGATATCAAAGAACCAGTTGGAATTGTAGATGTTTTTAGACCATCCAACGAAGTTTATGCAATAGCAGAAGATGCAGTAAAAATCGGAGCAAAAGTATTATGGCTTCAACTAGGTATTAGAGATGAAGAGGCAAAAAAATTAATGGATCAAAACAATATTGATTACGTTGAAAATAAATGTACCAAAATGGAATATCAAAATTTTTTTTTAAAGAAAAGACAAGCGTTTCCAGTATTAAGCAATTAAATGAATATCGTAAATTTTACACCATTCACTGCAACTCTTGGAGGGATGATTATTGGGTTGGCAGTTGTAATATTTTTTTTCTTCAATGGAAGGTTGGTTGGAATTAGTGGAATTGCCTCTAATGCTTTAACTGAAAAAGATAACAAGTTTGACAATATATTATTTTTACTTGGATTGATAATAGGCCCTATTATTTATAGTTTATTTTCTAGCAAAGAAATAAACATCACAATTTCAAACTCTATAATTTTATTAATATTTGCAGGCTTACTAGTTGGAATAGGGACAAGAGTTAGTGGAGGTTGCACGAGTGGTCATGGAATAAGTGGTATTGGAAGATTTTCCTTAAGATCAATAATAGCAACAATAACATTTATGGTTGTTGGTATTCTAACCGTGTTAATTAAAAGTTTTATATGAATAAATTAATTTCTCTTATCTCTGGAATTGTCTTTGGAATTGGATTGCTTATTTCTGAAATGGTTAATCCTGCAAAAGTACTTGGATTTTTAGATTTATTTGGAAATTGGGATCCATCATTAGCATTTGTGATGATTGGAGCCTTAATTATCTCCTCGCCACTTTTTCATGTAATTAAAAAGAGAGAAAAGCCAATTTTTGTTGAACAATTTAATTACTCAAATAATAAAGAAATCAATAATAAGTTAATTATTGGATCTGCTTTATTTGGAGCTGGTTGGGGTCTTGGAGGACTTTGTCCTGGTCCAGCCATATCCTCAATTGCATTATTAAATATAAATTCAATTACTTTTGTTTTTGCTATGTTTATTGGATTTTATATAGTCAAATTTTTTAATCTCAGTAAGACTAGTTAGATTTTATATTGCGATAATTAAAGTATAATATTTCATAAAAATTATTTTTATGAATAAACTACTTAAGTTTTTAGATAATACTTTTTTAGATTTAGGAAGACAGTTTAAATGGAGCTATCTACCTCCGTTAATGGTTTACGTTGCAGCAGGTATTTCTGGTTTAACAGGAATTGTTGGAACTTTTTTTGTTAAAGATTACTTAAATTTATCAGCTGCGTTTCTTGCAGGATTAGGATTTTGGGCTGGAATTCCGTGGGCATTAAAGATGCCATTAGGACATTTAGTTGATCTGATCTGGAATAGAAAAAATTATATGGTTTTTTTTGGTGCATTTTTAATAGCACTAAGTTTGTTGATTATGTATGGGTTAATAATTCATACTGAATACTTAGCTCAAATTTTCTTAGTAGAAACATGGTTTGTAATTAGCGTAATTTTGGCACCTGTAGGATATGTTGTGCAAGATGTTGTTGCAGATGCAATGACAGTTGAGGCTGTGCCACTTACCGATGAGAGTGGAAATGATTATAGCAAGGATCAAATTAAGATCATGCATACAACAATGCAAACTCTTGGACGTTTTGCAATTATCGGGGGGACTGTATTGGTTGCACTAGTAAATGTAATTTTATTTAGAGACGTAGATAGCTTAGAGCAATCAGCTAAAATTGCTCTATACGGTAAAATTTATATATACGCATTAATTATTCCAGTTGTTTCAATTTTAGGGGTTCTTTTAGCAAAACATTTAAGAAATGAAAAAATTAAGAATTTAAAATCTCTTGGATTAGAATTTAAAGAAGAGAGAGGAGCAGAAAAAACTAAAGTCAATTGGTGGATTTTAGGAGGAAGTTTAATATTTGTTATTTTCACTTTATCAATCGGATCTTTTAAAGTTCCCTTTGCTCAAGAAATAGTTTTTATCGGTTCAGTTATCATAATTTTATTTTTGATGTTTAAACTCATCAAAGAATTACCAGAGAATTTACGGCTAACAATTGTTGGAACAGCAATCATCATTTTTATATTTAGAGCAATGCCAGGCCCTGGTCCTGGTCTAACTTGGTTTGAAATCGATGAACTTGGTTTTAATGAACAATTTTTTTCAATTTTGTCTTTACTAACATCAATTTTAACATTGGCTGGAATAGTTTTATTAAGACCCTTTATGGCTAATAACTCAATTGCAAAAATTATTGTTGTATTAAGTATAGCTGGTGCGATTTTATTTTTACCTAGTGTCGGGATGTATTACGGTTTTCATAATTGGACAGCTTCATTAACAGGTGGGATTGTTGATGCAAAATTTATTGCATTGATTAATACAGCATTAGAGTCTCCCTTAGGGCAAGTATCGATGATTCCCTTATTAGCTTGGATTGCAAAAAATGCTCCCTCACATCTTAAAGCTACTTTCTTTGCTGTCTTTGCCTCTTTTACAAATTTAGCTCTTTCTGCAAGTGCCCTTGGAACAAAGTATTTAAATGAAATATTTACAGTTACTAGAGAAGTAAAAGATAAAGTATCAGGTGAAATTCAAACTACTGCTGATTATTCTGAACTTGGAATATTATTAATTGTGGTAACCTTGCTAACATTAATTTTACCTATTCTGTTTGTCTTTATAATCAACAACAGTAAATACAAAACTCAAGAGTAATCAAAAAATTCATTAGTTATTTCTAATTATTTTGCTATTAAAAGACATGAAAAAAATTTTTTTAGTTTACGGTCATTATAATGATAAATCTTTTAATGCTGCGATAAGAGATACATTTGTTAAAACTGCTGAAGCAAAAGGTAACAAAGTTGATACTGTAGATTTATATAAAGAAAAATTTAATCCTGTTTTTGCTGGAGAAGAGCCTGGTAAAGATGTTTTAAATCACCGTCAAAGAATAGAAGAATGTGATACTATTGTTTTAATAGCTCCCATTTGGAATTTTAGAATGCCTGCTATTGTTGAAGGTTGGATTGATAAAGTTTTAGCTCCACCGTGGGCATTTAAATTCAAACAACTTTGGGGTAATTACGGATATCCAATAGGTAATTTAAGACAAAAAAAGGCAATAATATTTTGTACTTATGGTTCACCAAGACTAGCAATCACAACTTTCTTTTTAAATTTACCTATTAGAAGATTAAAAAGAGGAGTATTTCATATGTGTGGCATATATAACATTGTCTATAGAAGATATTTTGCAGTACCCTTTGTAAGCGATGCTAAGAGAGAAGAATTTTTAGAAGATGTTAGGAAGACTGCAAATAATATTTAAAATATTATTTTTTATTTCTATTTTTTTAACTTCATCAAAGGCGGAAATTTTAAAACCCAACAGTGATATTAAGCCATCAGAAGTAGTTAAAATCCAGCTCATTGGGCTTCAAAAAAATGATCTTAAATTTAAAGATAGTGGAATAGAGCAAACCTGGAATTTTGCTCACCCAAATAATAAAAAAGTTACTGGTCCCCTACCAAAGTTTAAAAGAATGATAAAAGGGGAGTCTTATCAAATGATGCTGGATCACCTCAGTCACACTATTACAGAGCTTGGAAGTAGTGACAAATGGGCTCAATTTGAAGTCATCATTTTAGACAAAAACAAAATATATCATAAGTTTAATTGGCAGGTCGAAAAGTATACCCTTGAGGGAACACTCAAGGATTGCTGGTTGACCACCATGGTGTCAAACCCCATCCCACTTGGTAGTTCAATTTAATTATCCACAGATACAATTTTGTTTCGTTAATTCAAAAAATTTAGTAGGAATCGCGAATGAAAACAAAAACTAAAGTCGTAGTAGTTGGTGGTGGGGTAGTAGGAGTTAGTGCACTTTATCATTTAGCAAAAAAAGGTTGGTCAGATGTTGTTCTAGTTGAGCGAAAAGAATTAACTTCAGGATCAACATGGCACGCAGCAGGGTTATTGCCTTTGTTTAATATGAGTTATTCGGTTGGACAACTTCATAAATACGCTGTCGATCTTTATAAAAAATTAGAAGAAGAAACAGGAAAAAATGTTGGTTTTAGTGTTGTATCAAATATTCGTTTAGCAAGCACTAAAGACAGAATGGATGAGTATCATCAATATGCTGGTGTCGCTCAAACTATTGGTGTGGATGTAAAATTTTTAACACCAGATCAAGTAAAAGAAATTTGGCCTTTATGTCATACAGATGATTTAGTTGGTGCAATTCAGCATCCAGAAGATGGCTATATTCAACCAGCTGATTTAACACAAGCTATGGCAACTGGTGCAAGAAACATGGGTGCAGAAATTTATAGAAACACAAGTGTACTTGCTATGAAACAAACTAAAGATGGCTGGGTTGTCGAAACTGATAAAGGATCAATTGAATGTGAACATATTATTTCTTGCTCAGGAAATTTTGCAAGACAAACTGGTAAAATGGTTGGATTAGATATTCCAGTTATTCCAGTTGAGCATCAATACATTGTAACTGAACCTCATCCTGAAATTCAAAAAAGAAAAAAAGATGGCTTACCAGAGATGGGAGTTTTAAGAGATAGTGATAGCAGATGGTATATGAGAGAAGAGGCGGGTGGATTAATTTTAGGACCCTATGAAGATGGTGCACCTGCTTGTTATGTGAATGGACCATCAAAAGATTCTGAGTATGAATTATTTCAAGAAGATTTGGATAGATTAGCGCCACACATTGAAGGAGCAATACATCGTGTTCCTGCATTTGGAGAAGTAGGTGTTAAAAAAGTTTACAACGGAGCAATTTGTTATACACCAGATGGTAATCCAATTGTTGGACCTGCATGGGGATTAAAAAACTTTTGGATCAATGAAGGACATAGTTTTGGAATTACTGCAGCGGGTGGAGCAGGATGGCAGTTAGCAGAATGGATTATTGATGGTGAGCCAACAATTGATATGCTTGGTGTTGAACCTAGACGTTATGGTGATTACGCTACTAAATCTTATTTAAAAGCTAAAAACGAAGAAGCTTACAGTCATGTTTTTATCACTCATTATCCAGATGAAGAAAGACCAGCTGCAAGACCTCTAAGAACATCTCCTTGTTATGAAAGAATGAAAGATTTAGGTGCAGTTTTTGGTCAAAAATTTGGATGGGAAAGACCAAATTTTTTTGCAACAAATGGTATGGAGCAAAAAGATGACTGGTCTTTTAGAAGATCAAAGTGGTTTGAAGCTATTAAGAAAGAATGTCAAAACGTAAAAGATAATGTAGGGCTTTTGGATATGACAGCATTTGCAAAGTGTAGAATTAAAGGTCTAAAAGCGGAAGAATTTTTAGATCATTTGGTGGCGAATAAACTTCCAAAAAAAATTGGAAGAATTGGACTATGCCATGCACTGAATACTAAGGGTGGAGTTCATTCAGAGTTTACAATTATGAGAGAAGCTGAAGATAGTTTTTATTTAGTTTCAGCTGGAGCAAATTTAAGATTAGACCATGATTGGATTAAAAAATGGATGCCAGACGATGGTGTTACTTTTGAAGATTTAACCAACAGTAAAGGTGTATTGGTTGTTGCAGGTCCTAAATCAAGAGAGTTATTACAGAAAGTATCTAATGATGATTTTTCAAATGAAAATTTCAAATGGTTAACAGCGCAAAATGTTGAAGTTGGATATGCTCCTGTTAATGCTATGAGAGTAAATTTTGTTGGTGAATTAGGTTGGGAACTTCATCATCCAATTGAATATCAAAATCATATTTTTGATAAATTAATGGAAGCTGGAAAAAATTTAGGTATTAAACCTTTTGGAATTAGAGCAATGAATAGCTTAAGGCTAGAAAAATCATACAAATTAGTTGGAACAGAACTTTCAATTGAATATTCACCTTATGAGTCGGGGTTAGATAGATTTGTTCATCCTAACAAGGGAAGCTTTATTGGTTTAGAAGCTCTTAATAAATGGAGAGAAAAAGGATTTGATAACAAACTGATTACTCTTGAAGTTCATAATACTAAAGATGCTGATGTTTTAGGAAATAATCCAATCTATAAAGATAACAAGGTTGTTGGAAGAGCGACAGGGGGAGAATTTGGTTTTAGATTAGATAAATCAATTGCACTTGCTATGGTTAAACCAGAACATGCAAATGTGGGCGACAAATTACAAGTTGATATTTTAGGTGAAATGTATGACGCTACTGTTTTAAAGGAGAGTCCGTACGATTCTGAAAACAATTTATTGAGAGCTTAATGAAAATTTTAGTCGCTGTTAAAAGAGTTATTGATTACAACGTTCAAGTAAGAGTTAAAGAGGATGGAACAGGGGTTGTTACGGATAATGTTAAGATGTCAACTAATCCACCTGATGATAATGCTATCGAAGAAGCGGTAAAGATAAAAGAAAGTGGAAAAGCAACAGAGGTAATTGCAGTAACTGTTGGAGAAGAGAAAGCTCAAGAGACAGTAAGAAAAGCATTAGCGGTTGGAGCTGACAGAGGAATTCACGTTAAAGCGGAAGGTGTAATAGAACCTTTAGCTGTATCAAAAATTTTACAAAAAATTGTTGATAAAGAAAAACCCGATTTAGTTTTTATGGGCAAACAAGCAATAGATGATGACTGCAATCAAACAGGACAGATGTTAAGTGCCTTATTAGATTGGCCACAAGCAACTTTTGCTTCTAAAATTGAGGTTAAAGAAGGAAAACTTGAAGTAGTTAGAGAAATTGACGAAGGTTTAGAAACTATTGAAATTAATACACCTGCAATTGTTACATGTGATTTAAGATTAAATGAACCAAGATATGCTTCATTACCAAATATTATGAAAGCAAAGAAAAAACCAATTGAACAAATTAATGTTTCAGATCTTGGTGTTGATATAACCCCTAAAATACAACAGTTAAAAGTTGAAGAACCACCAAAACGAAAAGCTGGTATTAAAGTTTCAAGTGTTGCTGAATTGGTTCAAAAATTAAAAAACGAGGCGAAAGTAATATAATGTCAGTATTATTAATAGCAGAACATAACAATAAAGAACTTAAATCATTCACTTTAAATGCGGTAACAGCGGCATCTCAAATGGATAATGATGTTCATGCTTTAGTTATTGGGAATAATTGTGGAGGTGCTGCAAAAGCAGCATCAGAGTTACCTTTAGTTAAAAAAGTAATAACAGTAGAAGCTGCTCATTATGAAAATTTTTTAGCAGAAAATTTTGCCCCTGTAATTATTAAACTTGCAAATAATTATTCACATATAGTTTGTTCAGCAAATACTTTTGGTAAAAACTTAATGCCAAGGGTTGCTGCCAAATTAGATGCATCACAGGTGAGTGATATTATAAAAGTTGAATCATCAGATACTTTTATAAGACCAATTTATGCAGGTAATGCTTTTGCAACTGTGAAAAGCACAGATGAAAAAAAATGTATTACAATTAGACCCACTTCTTTTGATCCATGTGAAAGCACTGGAGGTTCTGCACCAATTGAAACTACTGAAGCAGCAGATGAATTTTCATTAACAAAATTTCTTAAAAGAGAAGAGATAAAATCGGATCGACCAGAACTTGGTACAGCAAGAATTGTTGTTTCTGGGGGAAGAGGAATGCAAAGTGGAGACAATTTTAAATTAATTACCTCCATAGCTGATAAATTAAATGCAGCAATAGGTGCATCGAGAGCAGCAGTTGATGCAGGTTATATTAGTAACGACCATCAAGTTGGTCAAACAGGAAAAGTAGTTGTCCCAGATTTATATATCGCAGTTGGAATATCAGGAGCTATTCAACATTTAGCAGGAATGAAAGAGAGTAAAGTAATTGTTGCAATCAATAAAGACGGAGAGGCTCCAATTTTTAGTGTCGCAGATTATGGTCTAGAAGCAGATTTATTTGAGGCTTTGCCACAGTTCTTAGAAGAGTTGAATAAATTAAACACTATACAAAAATAACTCTTAAAGATAAAAATATCATATGGGTAGAGAGTCGATGGAGTATGATGTTGTTATCGTTGGAGGAGGCCCCTCTGGATTATCTACAGCCATTAAACTCAAACAACTTAATCAAAATTTAAATGTTTGTTTATTGGAAAAAGCATCAGAAATTGGCGCTCATATCTTAAGTGGCAATGTTTTTGAAACACGAGCTTTAGATGAGCTTTTACCAGATTGGAAAAAGTTAAATTCTCCAATTAAAACTAAAGTATCTAAAGAAAAATTTTTATTTTTAGGAAAAACAAAATCATTAAGTTGGCCGACATGGTTACTTCCTAAGGTTCAACAAAATCATAATAATTATATCATTAGTCTTGCTAATTTATGTAGGTGGTTAGCAGAACAAGCTGAAGCTTTGGGGGTTGAGATTTTCCCAGGATTTCCTGCAAGTGAAATTTTATACAACGAAGATGGATCAGTAAAAGGTGTTGCCACCCAAGATATGGGTATTGATAAAGAAGGAAATAAAAAAGATAGTTTCGAGCCAGGTATAGAATTATTAGGAAAAGTAACTGTATTTGCAGAGGGTTGTAGAGGCCACTTAGGAAAACAGTTAATTGAAAAATTTGAGCTTTCAAAAGATAAAGATCCTCAGCAATATGGAATTGGATTTAAAGAAATTTGGGAAATTGAAGATAAAAACCATGAAGAAGGAATGGTTATGCACACGGCAGGTTGGCCACTGGATAATAATACTTATGGTGGTAGTTTCATGTATCATGCAGAAAATAAACAGATATTTCTGGGTTACGTTATAGGTTTAGATTATAAAAATCCGCATCTTTCCCCTTATGATGAATTTCAAAGATTTAAAACCCATCCATCAATAAAGAAAATTATTGAAGGTGGAAAAAGAATATCTTATGGAGCACGAGCACTAATTGAAGGTGGACTTCAAAGTTTACCTCAAATGTTTATGCCTGGAGCATTATTAGTTGGTTGTGATGCGGGAACTTTGAATATGCCTAAAATTAAAGGCTCTCATACAGCAATGAAAAGTGGAATGATAGCAGCTGAAACAATAATTAAGCATATTAAAGAAAAAAAAAGTTTATCACTTTATGAAGAAAACTTTAAAAAAAGCTGGGTTTACGAGGAGCTTCACGCAGCCCGTAATGTAAAACCAAGTTTTAGTTGGGGTTTAATTCTTGGAATAATATTTACTGGTATTGATCAGATTTTATTTAAAGGAAAACTACCTTTTACTTTGAAACATAAACATGCTGATCATGAAACACTTAAACCTTCAAATAAGATGCCAAAAATTGAATATCCAAAATATGATAATGTGATTACCTTTGATAAAACAAGCTCCGTTTATTTGACGGGTACTAATCATACTGAAAACCAACCAGTTCATCTAAAACTTATAGATCCTAATTTGCCAATTAGCTATACTCTAGAAAAATTTGATGAACCTGCACAAAGATATTGTCCAGCTGGAGTTTATGAAGTACAAAAAGAAAATGATCAAAACAAATTTGTGATTAATTCACAAAATTGTATTCACTGTAAAACTTGTGATATTAAAGAACCATCACAAAATATTACTTGGGTTACCCCGGAGGGTGGTGGTGGACCAAAATATGGAAATATGTAATTTAAGACAAATCTATTGCAAACTTTTTTAAAGTTTCAATAGGTAAATGTTTTAGAGTATTTTTATGAGTTCTTTTTATAAATATTGGACATCCCTTACCAGCTTCAACCGCTTTTGCATACCAGTTTGCGCAAACACACCATCCATCTCCATCTTTTAAGCCAGGAAATCCATATTCAGGATGAGGTGTTATTAAATCATTACCTGCAACTTTTAACCATTCTAAAAATTCAGTTGTAACTTTTGCACAAACAGTATGAACTCCATGATCATTTTCATCTGTGTTGCAACATCCGTCACGGTACCAACCTGTTAGTGGGTCGTTTGAGCATTCTTCAAGATCTTCATTGAGAACATTTTTTTGCTTATTATTCACCATAAACATTGTAGATTTCATTATCGATATCAGCATTGAAAGAGATTGATCTTCTTTCTTCATTTGTATCTTTAAAAGGAAAAACTGTATGCATCATATAATTTGGAAAAAAATAAAAATCTCCTACTTTGGGTACAATAGTAAATGTAGACTCACATAAAAACATTTTTGATCCATGAATTAATTGCAAGTTACCACCACGGTAAACTCTATTTTGTTTATTTTGCACATGTTTACCAAAAGTATTTGGAACTTTTAAAAATCCTGCTCCAGAAATATGACCTGAATGCCAGTGTGTTGGATTGTATTCATTTTTAAATTGCCTCACGATCCAGGATTTTCTTATTTTAAATTTTGTAATTTTTTTTTTCATCTCCATATTAATCCAATTTGAGACACAGGATGCTAAAAAATTTCCCCATCCTGTTTTTTCCATAATATCTTGTTCAAGGGAAAATTCTTGAGTTACATCTCCAACTAAGCCTTCACCAAGATTCTGTTTTTGAATTTTTTTATCATTTGAAATAGTCTGATCTACATAATTATTTAGATTATTTATTATATTTTCTGGAATTTTTACTTTTAGTATTGAAGGTCCAAATCTCCTATGTACTTCGAAATTAATTTTGTCATTCATAATCAATTAAAATTATTTTTTTTATTTTATACCTTTTATATTTTAGTTGGGTTTGGTTGACCTTTATATACTTCTTCTGGATCAAATTTTTTTTCTTTTTCTAAAAATTTCATTTCTATTTTACGACCATTTTCAATTGGTCCCATTGGGATTGATCTATAAAAACAAGATCTATATCCAACATGGCAACTTGCACCATCACCAATATCAACTGTCATCCAAATCGAGTCTTGATCATCATCAATTCTTAATTCAGTAACTTTTTGAGTAAAGCCACTAGTTTTACCTTTGTGCCAAATAGCTTTTCTTGATCTACTAAAATAATGAGCCTCTTTAGTTTCGATGGTTTTTTTTAAAGCTTCAACATTCATATATCCATGCATCAATACATCTTTTGTTTTTGAACAAACAGTAATTACAGGTATTAGGCCATCGTTATCAAACTTAGGGGATAGTAGATTTCCTTCTTCAATTTCTAAGACATTTTCTCTTTTTTTGAACATATTGGGTGATTATGTAGCATAAATATGAATATATTAAATATTTTTAAAATTAAGTAATTACTGTATAAAAAGGCGCTATGAAATTAGTTAAAGATACTGATAACAAGAATTTAGAAGCAAATAAAGTTTCAGATAAAGAAGCTGAAGAAGCTTTTAAAACTATATTAGCTTGGATGGGAGAAGATCCAAATCGTGAAGGATTGTTAGAAACACCTAAAAGAGTTGTTAAAGCTTATAAAGAATATTTTGCTGGTTACAAAGAAGACCCAAATAAAATTTTAGATAAAACATTTGGAGATGTGGATGGCTATGACGATATGGTTATTCAAAAAAATATCTCTGTTCAAAGTCATTGCGAACATCACATGGCACCAATTATTGGCAAGGCTCATGTTGCATATATTCCAAATGAGAGAGTTGTTGGTTTAAGTAAGCTTGCAAGAGTGGTTGAGGTTTTTTCAAAAAGACTACAAACACAAGAGAGATTAACCATGCAGATTGCAAAAACATTAATGGAATCATTAGATGCTAAAGGTGTTGCGGTAACAATAGATTCTACTCACCAATGTATGACCATGAGAGGTATAAAAAAAGAACAAGCATCAACTGTAACAAATTACTACTTGGGTCAGTTTAAAGATGATCTAAGTTATCAAAATAGATATTTAAGATTTATTAGTATCGCAAAAGATTAAAGTGTCAGATCAATTCAAAGCATTAATTATCAATCAAGAGGGTGATAATTTTACTAGAGAAATAAAATTAATTGATAAAAGTTTTTTAAAACATGGTGATGTCACTATTAAAGTAGATTATTCAGATCTTAATTTTAAAGATGGAATGATTTTAAAAAATGGAGGAAGGTTAGTTAAAGAGTTTCCTCATATTCCAGGTATTGATTTTTCTGGCACAGTTATAGAAAGTGAAAATTCTAAATTTAAAGAGGGTGATGAAGTTATTTTAACAGGCTTTAGAGTAGGAGAAGTATTTTTTGGTGGATATTCACAAATAGCAAAAGTTAATGCAGATTTTTTAGTTAAAAAACCAAAAGATCTTACGAGTAAACAGTCAATGATTTTAGGTACAGCCGGATTTACTTCTCTAATGAGTGCTTTTGCAATTCAAGCAAGAGAGAGTATTTTATTAGGAGAAAAAGTTAATGACGTATTAGTCACTGGTGCAACTGGTGGAGTGGGAAGTGTTGCAGTGATGGCATTATCAAAACTAGGATATAATGTTACTGCAGTGACAGGAAAAGATTCTAAAGCAGATTACTTAAAATCATTAGGTGCCAAAACTGTTGTAAATAGGTCTGAATTTGACAAAGATCCAAGGTTGATTGATAAAGGTTTATGGGATGGTGTAGTAGATACAGTCGGTGGTAAAATTTTAGCTAACACAATAGTTCAAACAAAACCAAATGGAATTATTGCGGTATGTGGAAATGCAAATAATAACGAACTAAACACAAGTGTAATACCTTTTATGTTGAGAGGAATTAAACTTTGGGGAATGGACTCTGCGAATTGTAGTATCAAAAGAAGAGAATTTATATGGTCAGAAGCCTCAAAATTAATTGATTTTGATTTGATCGAAAAATCAATTGTAACAGTTAGCCTAGAAGAATTAATTGAAACTTATCCAAAGATTTTAAAAGGAGAAATTTCTGGACGAGTAATAGTTGATTTAAATAAATAATGGATTGGGATAAATTAAAAATTTTTCATGCAGTTGCTGAAGCAGGCAGTTTTACAAACGCAACAATTAATTTAAATCTAAGTCAATCTGCAATTAGTCGACAAATTCAAGCGCTAGAACAAGATCTAAAAGTCCAACTTTTTGAGAGACACGCTAGAGGATTAACTCTTACTGAAAATGGAGAGTATGTTTTTAAAACTGCTCATGAAGTAATTAGCAAACTAAAGGAAGTTGAAACTTCACTAGGGGATCAAAAAAATAAACCAACTGGAAAATTAACAATTACAACAGTTAGAAGTTTTGGAACTCACTGGTTAACACCTAGAATTCAGGAATTTATGAGATTAAATCCTGAAATAGAAATTGAATTAGTTTTTGATGACAAAGAATTAGATTTAAGTACACGACAAGCTGATATCGGTATTTTTATGAGAAGACCCAAACAATTGAATTATATTCAAAAAAAATTAGTTGATATTAAGTACTATGTTTATGGATCTAATAAATATTTAGAAAAATTTGGAATGCCAAAAACTATCGCAGATTTAAATAAGCATAAATTTATTTCTTTTGGAAAAGGTGCTCCTTCTCCAGTTTATAATCCTGATTGGGCTTTAAAACTTGGAATGCATGATGGTAAAAAAAGAAAAACAGTTATGAAAGTTAATAGCGTAATGGGATTACTTTTAGCAGTAGAGTCTGGAGTAGGTTTAGCTGCTTTACCAGAATATTTAGTATCAAATTCAACAAATGTTATAAAAGTTCTACCAAAATCTGAAGGTCCAATTACAGAGGCCCATTTCGTATATCCTCAATCTTTAAAAAACACTGCTAGAGTTCAAGCTTTCAGAAACTTCCTTTTTAGTAAAATAGGTGACTGGAAATAATAATTTCTAATAAATCAATACAGATTCAAATTACCAAAATAAAGGCTTTACAACTGCGTCAATATATGCGATTGATAATCATTCGCATTGCGAATAATTCTCATTCGCAAAATAATTAGGGTAAGGAAAAGGATAGAATGAAAAAAGTAACAATAGTAAGTTTATTTGTCTCTTTAATAGCCACGTCTTTTGCGATCGCAAATGAGGTAAATATCTTCAATGCAAGGCATTACAAAGCAGATAAAGAGCTTTATAGCAAATTTACCGACAAAACTGGAATTAAAGTAAACCTTATTAATGGAAAGGCTAGTGCACTAGAAAAAAGAATGATCGAAGAAGGTACAGATTCTTCTGCGGATCTTTATATTACTGCTGATGCCGGAAGATGTGGAGCTTTCAAAGCTATAGGAATGACTCAAAGTGGTTTGATATCTTCAACAATTAAATCTTCTGTTCCAAAAAATTTTAGAACTACACACTGGGTAGGAGTAGCTAAAAGAGCAAGAGTAATCTATTATTCACCAGAAAGAGTAAGTGGTGCTGAATTATCAGGTCTTACATATGAAGGTCTAGCTGATCCAAAATGGAAAGATAGACTAGTAATTAGAAAATCAAGTAACATTTATAATAAGTCACTAGTAGCCTCATTAATTGAGAATAATGGTAAGAAAGCTGCTGCTGAATGGTCTAAAGGAGTTGTTTCTAACATGGCACGAACACCAAAAGGAAACGATAGAGCTCAAATCATGGCAGTTGCAGCTGGAGAAGCTGATATTGCCGTAGCAAACACTTATTACTTGGCACTTATGCTATCTGGTAATAAAGGAGCAGAACAACAAGCAGCCGCTAAAAAAGTTAAGGTATTTTTTCCTAATCAAAATGACAGAGGAACACACATGAATATTAGTTGTGCTGCTCTAGTAAAAGCAGCACCTAATAAAGCTAATGCAATTGCACTTGTTGACTTTTTATTATCACCAGAAGCTCAGGAACATTTTACAAATAATACTTTTGAGTTTCCGATGATAGCTGGAGTATCTCCAAATCCATTGGTAGTGAATAATTTAGGATTAGATTTTAAACAAGATCTAACAACTAAAGTTTCAAGCTATGGAAAAAATCAAGCTGCTGCATTAGAAGTAATGACAGCTGCTGGATGGAAGTAATGATCAAGTGACAAAGAATTTATTTAATTTTAATTTAGACATTTCTCCGAGCAATAGTGGTTCTCTAGCGGGTCAGATAACTTGTGAGCCATGCTTGTCACAATGTGAAAAAATTAAAAAAAGAATAAATAATAGAAAATTATCTGAGATTAAAAAAGATGATATTGATCATGTCATTAATGTTTTTGATTTAAAAAGTTAATTTTCAAAACGTGAACATAATTCAATAGTTATTTACCCTACTATTGATTATGTTCACTGTATAAAAGGGTAAAATGTATTTAAAAAAAATTAATTTTTGGTTTTTAAGTTCTTTATTGGTATCAATTTTTGTTGCTATACCAATCGTTACTGTATTTACTAGTTTTTTTGAGGATACCTCAAATTATTATCAAATTTTAAAAGACACTTTTTTATTAGAATACATTTTTAATTCGCTAATTTTGTTAATTAGCGTTTTGTTTTTGACTTTTTTAATTGGAACTTGTTCAGCTTATTTAGTTTCTTTTTATAAATTTCCATTAAGTAATTTTTTCAAATGGGCTCTTATATTATCCTTTGCTGTACCTCCTTATATTTACGCATATTCATTGACAGCATTCTTTGAAAATTATGGAACTTTGTATTCGATATTAAAAAATCTATTTGGAGAGGCGAATTATAACCAAAGTATTCCAAAATTTGACGGTTTATTAGGGGCAGTACTTTCGTTATCTTTTTCTTTATTTGCATATGTTTATATTCTTTCAAGAGCATCATTTTTGTATCAATCTCAAAATTTAATTGATTTAGGCAGAAATCTAGGATTTTCAAAAGCAAAATCCTTTTATTTGTTGATCTTACCTGCTGCAAGACCCGCCATAGTTGCTGGTCTCTCTCTCGTTGCAATGGAAACATTAGCTGAATTTGGGGCAGTTGATTTTTTTTCTATAAATACTTTAACAACAGGTATTTATAATTCATGGATTACATTTGATGATTTAGCTTTCTCAAACAGGATATCTTTTTTTCTTCTTTTATTTATTTTTGCAATATTTATTTTAGAAAATTTATCCAGAAAGAAGGCAAGATATCATGCCAATAGCAAAGGTGGATTTAAACAAAAAGAAAAAATCCAACTATCAGGAACTAAAGCATTTTTTGCATTCTCAATTTGTTTTTTAGTTTTTTTTCTAAGTTTTTTATTTCCTTTAAGTCAAATGCTTTATTGGACCTTAAAATTTCCAGAGAATCTTTTTGATATTCCAGTAGTAACTTTAACATTAAATACCCTGTACTTGGTTTTATTATCAAGCTTAGTTTTAATAATTTTTTCTTTAATTTCTAATTATGGAAATAGAGTTTCTAAAAACAAAACTTTAAATACTTTATCTACTTTATCTATTTCTGGTTATGCAATTCCAGGAGTAATTTTAGCAGTGGCATTTATAACTTTTATTGCTTGGTTTGATGACAATGTTGTAAAAGCACTTGGTTTTTTATCTATTAAAAAGATGTTTATTGGTTCTATTTTAGGGCTTGTCCTAGTTTATTTTATAAGATTCTATTCTTTAGCTTTTAATGGAATAAAATCTGGTTATGAAAAAATAAATATTTCTGTTGATGAAAGTTCATATTTGCTTGGTTATTCGAAAAAGAAAACTTTTATGAATATTCATATCCCTTTTTTAAGAAATTCTCTTTTGTTTGTTGGAATACTGATTTCTTTAGAGATAATAAGAGAGCTACCAATCACTTTGATTTTAAGACCTTTTAATTTTGAAACATTTGCAACTACAGCCTATATATCTGCTTCAGAAGACTTATTGGAAGCCGCAGCTGTTCCCTCATTGTTTTTAATTTTGATTGCAACTTTATTTATAATGCTTACTTCTAAATATATACTGAGGGAAAATGAGTGATAGTTATTTAGAGGTTAAAAATGTTGATTTCACTATAGGTGGAAAGATAAAAGTTAAGAACGCATCTTTTGCAATTGAAAACGAAGGGGATACTTTATGTATATTAGGTCCTTCTGGTATTGGTAAAACTACCATACTTAGAACTATAGCTGGTTTAGAAAAAATTGACAAAGGTTCAATTAAACTTAATAGCAAGTTACTATCATCTAAAGATCAAAATGTAGAACCTGAAAATAGAAACATATCTTTAGCTTTTCAGGACAACAGTTTGTTCCCTCATTATACAGTTGAAAAAAATATTTTATTAGGTGCGGAGAGAAATAAAGGAAAAAGAAGAAAAAAGCTCAGTTTTAAAGAGATTATAGATTTTCTCGATATAGAAAAAATATTACCAAAATATCCTCATGAAATTAGCGCAGGGGAGGCGCAAAGGGCATCACTTGCAAGATCACTGTTAACACAGCCTGACCTTTTACTTTTAGATGAACCACTATCTAATGTAGATCAAAGTTTTAAAGAAGAAATTCAAGTAAGATTAAAAAAAATATTAAGTAAATTAAAAATTACAACAATAATTGTTACTCACGACTCTTACGAAGCTTTTTATCTTGGCACTAAATGTGCAATTATATTAGATGGTCAAATTAAGCAGTTTGATGATCCTTATAATGTTTATCATTTTCCAAACTCAGTCGAAGTAGTAAATTTTTTAAATCGTGGAATTTTAATTCCAGCAAAGGTAACAGGAGAAAATTCATTAGAAAACAAGGATCTTGGAACAATTAAAGGTAATTTTATTAAGCATTATCCAAAAGGTTCAAATGTACAATTGTTACTCCAGCCAGAAGACCTTGAGCATGATGATAAAAGCAATCTAAAGCTAGAAGTTGTAGATCGAAAATTTAGAGGAACAAACTTTATTTATACATTAAAAACTAATAGCGATTTATTAATACCAGTTTTTGTTCATTCCCATCACGAACATCAACATGAAGCTGACGAAAAGTTTGGAATTAAACGACCGATTAATATTGATCACATAGTTTGTTTTTAATAAAACAAGCAAATGCTCACTAAAAAACAATTATTCACTAGGGGTATGTTGGATATTTCTCCACATATGCTTTCAGTAATTCCATTTGGAATAATTTGTGGAGCAATTGGAGTTGAGCTTGGTTTTAATCCATATTTAGTCTACGCAATGTCTTTCATAATTTTTGGAGGAGCTTCCCAAATTGTATTTTTACAAGTGCTCTCAGGTGGTGCAACTAGTTTAGTTGCAGTTACTTCTGTTGCAATTATTAATTCTAGACACTTATTATATGGTGCGGTTTTGTCAGAATATCTTGAAAAATTATCATTGATTAAAAAGTTAATAATCTCTTATTTTATAGTCGACCAAGGGTTTGCAGAGTCTAATAAATTTTTTAAAAAAAATAAATCAGAACAACATTTACATTACCATTTGATTGGAACAGGTTGTACGATGTGGATTTGTTGGCAAGCTGCAACACTTTCAGGCATTATTTTAGGATCTTTTGTTCCTGAAGAACTCGGTTTAAAATTTACAATACCACTGACCTTTTTAGCTATTGTTGTTCAAGATTTAAAAAAAATTGATCATTTAATTGTAATGATTACTTGTGGCTTAAGTTCATTATTATTTTTTGATGCTCCATTTAAGTCTTACATAATAATAGCACCAGTCATTGCTCTTTTCGTAGCTTCATTAATATTGAGGTTAAAAAAATGACTTGGTTATCAATCATTATTGCAGGTATTCTTACTTATTTAACCAGAATGACCATGATTGTCTTAATAGATAGAGACATGCTTGGAGATAAAATTAAAGCTGTATTGGAATATGTTCCATCAGCAGTATTTCCAGCAATTATATTTCCTGCAATTTTTATTAATGATTATGGATCATTTGTTGAAATGAATGACCCTAAAATTTTTGGAGCAATAGTTGCAACTATTGTTGGTTATTTTTCAAAAAATATTATTGCAACTATTATATCAGGATTGATTTCTTATTGGTTCTTAATATTTGTCGTATTTAATTAGAACCTAATTGAATATTTTTACTAACATTGCTATCCATCATTTCTGGTTTAGATAGGTTTAGGTTAGACATAATTTCAATATATTCATCAACACTATTTACTTGCAATCTAGGATTAAACTTTTTTTCTTTTCCAATAGTACTTACTTTTTCACCATTATAATCATGACCAGGATATAGAAGAGTTTCCTCTGGTAATTTTAAAAGTTTATCAAATATGGAATGGTAAGAGTCTTTTGAACTTCCATTTTGAAAATCAGTTCTGCCTGTTCCATTAATTAAAAGTGC
>CACJRE010000001.1 GCA_902595745.1 uncultured Pelagibacteraceae bacterium | reverse complement strand
TAAATATTTTGAATTTTTTTTTATTAAATTAAAATCATCTAGGTCTTTAGTAGGTAAAATATATTTCAATAAATGAAATTTCTGATTATTCGAATTCCAATTATTAAAAATATAGTTTTCAGAAAAAATTGAAATTTCATCTTTATCTTTGTCTACAATTATTGGTAAAAAAAATATGTCTCTTTTTACTGGTAAAGATGGAAAAATATTATTTTTTTCCATCAAGTTTAATATCTTTTTTTTATTAAATGACACATTTAAAGATAAATAATAAACCTCATCAATAAATTTTTCTTCTTGAATAGAAAAGGTTTCAATCATACTCTTAATTAAGCCAAGTGGAGGTTTGATAAGCTTTTTTTGATCCTGAGTTTGCAATATGGATAAAATCAACCTGTTAAATCCTTGAGCAAAACCTTCGTCAATTATCTTGTTTTTATTAAAATCAATCTCAAAAGGAGCAGATATTTCTATTTCATTAACTGAAAAAGTCTTTGCTTGAATATTTTCTGTGGAAAAAAAAATATTTAACAAAGCCAGAATGCAAAAATGAATATATATTCTTTTATAATTAAGAAGTTTAATATTAAATCTCATAAAACATATTAATGAATAAAAAATTAATAACCTATAAAAAGAGTGGTGTTAATATAAATGCTGCTGATAAATTTGTTAATTTCATTTCATCAGTTTCATCAAAAAAAAAGGGCAAAAAAAAGTTAACAAATATTGGTGGTTTTGGATCTATATCGGATATTCCAAATCACATAAAACAACCTAAAATTGTTGCTTGCACTGATGGTGTTGGTACAAAAGTAGAAATAGCAAACATACTTAACAAATATGACACTATTGGAATTGATTTAGTTGCAATGAGTGTTAATGACTTGATTGTTCAAGGTGCTAAACCCTTACTTTTTCTTGATTACATATCTATAAATAAAATTGATTTAAAAAAATTAAAATCGATCATTAAAGGTATCATAAAAGGCTGCAAGCTATCTCAATGTGAATTGGTTGGTGGAGAAACAGCTGAAATGCCTGGTACATATGAAAAAGGTAAATTTGATATTGCAGGTTTTGCAGTTGGGATTGCTGGAAAAGATAAAATTTTAAGTAAATATAAAATTAAAAATAATGATTTAGTTTTAGCTATTCCTTCAAGTGGCTTACATTCAAACGGATATTCTTTAGTACGATATCTTCTCAAACAAAAAAAAATAAATATTAAAAAAAATAAATTTTTAAAAAAAGAATTAATTAAACCAACTAAAATTTATGTAAAAGAAGTTTTAAAATTAATAGATAAAAATTTAATTAATGGATGTGCCAATATTACTGGAGGTGGTTTAGCTGATAACATTAAAAGAGTAATCCCAGATAATTTAACAGCTGAGATAAATCTAAAACAAATAAAGACATTAAAAATTTTCAAATGGCTTCATAATAATGGTATATCTGATAAAGAAATGCTTAAAACTTTTAATTGTGGTGTTGGTTTTTGCTTAATAATTAATCCAAAAAAATTAAATCAAATAAAAAAATATTTTACAAATAATTTCAAACCCTACGTTATAGGAAAAATTAGTAAAAAATTTAAAGATAAAGTTAAACTAAATGGCTCTGTCAACTGGATCTAAAAAAGTAAAAACAGCAATATTTATTTCTGGAACAGGCAGTAATTTAAAATCTCTCATCAAATTTTCAAAACATAAAAAATCACCAATAATCATTAATATGATTATTTCTAATAATTCTAAAGCAAAAGGCTTACGGTATTCAAAAATTTATAAAATCAAAAAAAAAGTATTTGATTTTAAAAATGCTTTATCTGAAAAAAAAGTTATCAATGAATTAAAAAAAAATAATATTGATCTAATTTGTCTGGCTGGTTTTATGAAAATTTTATCTAAAAATTTTATTAATAATTTTAAAGGAAAAATTCTAAATATTCACCCTTCTCTTCTTCCAAAATATAAAGGATTAAATACCCACGAAAGAGCGATAAAAAATAAAGATAAATATTCTGGGTGCACTGTTCACTTTGTAAATTCTAAACTTGATTCTGGTAAAATCATTAATCAAAAGAAAGTTAAAATTAGCAAGTTTGACAACTCTAAAACCTTGGCAAAAAAAATTTTAATTGAAGAGCATAAACTCTATCCAGCAGCTATTATGAAAATACTTAGTCTTTAAAGAAAAAGTCTATTTCAATTTTTGCGTTTTCAACACTATCTGACCCATGTACAGAATTTTTATCAATGGAAATGCCATATTTTTTTCTTATGGTGCCTTCCTCAGCATCATTAGGGTTAGTAGCACCCATCAATTCTCTATTACCTGATACTGCGTTTTCTTTTTCAAGGATCATAACAACAATTGGTCCAGATGATAGATATGCACAAAGATCGTTATAAAATGGTTTTGTTTCATGAACCTTGTAAAATTTTTCAGCCTCTGATTTTTCAATTTGAATTTTTTTTTCTTTAACGATTGAAAAACCATTGTTTCTAAACATTTCTTTTATTTCATTATCTAAATTTCTCTCAACAGCATCTGGTTTAATAATTGATAATGTTTGCTCAGTATTACTCATAATCATCCTCTATTAGTTTATTTAATAATCTTACACCATAGCCTGTTGCACCACCTGAATTAAGTGCACCACCATATTTTGAAAAAGCCATACCAGCTATATCTAAGTGCGCCCAAGGTGTTTTGTTTAAAACAAATCTTTGTAAAAACTGTGCCGCAGTAGTTGATCCTGCCCCACCAACATAATTAATATTTTGCATGTCAGCATTTTTAGAATCAATTAATTTATCAAAATTTTTGTGAAGAGGCATTCTCCATAATTTTTCATCAACTTTTTTTCCTGCTTCAAGCAATTGGTTAGAAAGTTTGTCATCGTTTGAAAAAAGACCAGCATATTCTGATCCAAGTGAAACTATAATCGCTCCTGTAAGAGTTGCTAGATCAATCATAAATTTTGGTTTGAATTTTTTTTCAGTAAATGTAATAGCGTCTGCTAAAACTAATCGACCTTCTGCATCAGTGTTTAATATTTCAATTGTTTTACCACTATACGATTTAACGATATCCCCAGGTCTTTGAGCATTTCCTCCCGGCATATTTTCTACAAGTCCTACAACACCAACAGCATTAATTTTTGCCTTTCGCATAGCCAAGTTTTTCATTAAACCAACAACAGTAGCAGAACCTGCCATATCATAAGTCATATCTTCCATGAACTTAGCTGGTTTAAGTGAAATACCACCGGTATCAAAACAAACACCTTTTCCTATAAATGCTAGAGGGTTAGAATTATTTTTTGCACCCTTCCATTCCATTGTCACAAGATATGATCCTCTAATACTACCTTGTCCAACGCCAAGCAAAGCATTCATTCCTAGTTTTTTTAGTTTTTTTTCATCGTATATGTTGATTTTCAATCCAAATTTTTTAAGTGATTTTATTCTTTTTGCATATTCATCTGGATGTAAAATATTACCTGGTTCAGAGACAAGATCTCTTGCAAAAAAAGTTCCTTCTTCTAAAGCTTTAAATCTTAGTTGGTCTTGTTGAGATATTTTGTTTTTGTTTCCAATAACATTTATATTAATTAGTTTTTTATTTTTTTTGGATTTGTAGATATTAAATTCATAGGACTTTAATTTTATTCCATGCAAAAAATATCCTAAAAAGTTTTTTATTTTGCTATCTACAGTATCTGAATTTACAAAATAATCACTTTTCTTATCATAATTTATATAGCCATGAAATTTAGCACCTAAATTCTCTACATCAGAAGCTTTTATATCTTTTTTAATAGACACTAAAAATATTGTTTTTTTTGAGTTAATTTCAAATACTAGTAAGTCCTTTTTAAAGTCACTGTTTTTTAATAAATCTGAAATGTATAAAAATTCAGAATTTGAAACATATTTTTTTAGTCCACTGATATTGAATTTATCATCAACAAATAAGATGAGATTTGATGAAACTTTTTTAATACTGCTGTTCTTATAATTAATTTGGATAGTCATAAATTTAAATACACTCCTTACGAGTAGAGTGCTATATATTGTTAAAATTAAGAAAATTCAATGAAAAAAATTATTTTTAGAAAATTGTTGCTTGACTGTATAACATTTTTCTTTTTGGCTTTATTTGGCATCAGTTTAATTATTTGGGTTTTTCAAGCAGTAAATTTTTTAGATATCATGATTGAGGATGGTAGGAATTATAATGTCTATTTAAATTATACTCTTCTGAATTTTCCAAAAATCATAAGTAGGATTCTGCCTTTTGCACTTTTTATTAGTTTTTCTTATACATTTATCAAATATGAGGCAAACAATGAATTAATTATATTTTGGAATCATGGTGTTAACAAAATAAGCTTAGTAAATTTTTTTTTCTGGATTTCCATTTTAATTATGTTGGTACAAATTTTACTAATGTCAATCATTGTTCCAAAATCTCAGGAAATGGCAAGATCAAAATTAAGAAGTTCTAATGTAGATTATTTTGAAGGATTAATAAAACCAAAAAAATTTAATGATACGATCAAAGGACTCACTATATTTGCTGAAGACAAGAATGAAAAGGGAGAGTTAAAAAATATTTATATTAAAAAAAATAACTATGAAAAAGGGTTTCAAATCACATTTGCTAAAAAAGGAGTTTTTGAAACAAAAGGAAATAAAAAAGTTCTTGTACTCTATGATGGCCAAACTTTAAATCAAAATAAAAATAAGGTCACAAATTTTGATTTTTCTAAATCGGATTTTGGACTAGGAGATATGCACTCACATTTAGTAACTCACAAAAAGATGCAAGAGCAATCAACAGTTTCTTTGATAAGATGTGTAAAATCTATTTTTGAAAAAAAAAACTACAACATAATAAATTGTGATCAAACTAATCCGATTAATATTTATAAAGCATTATTTAAAAGATTAATAAATCCATTTTACTTACCAGTTTTGATATTAATTTCTCTTTTATTTGTATTGACCTCAAAGGAAAATCTTCAATACAGTAAACATAAATATTTAATTTTTTTGCTTGGTCTTGGTCTTATAATACTTTCTGAAAGTTCACTTGGATATATTTCAAATAATATACAAAAAAATATTTTAATTTTAATTCTTCCAATGATCATAACTTTATTAGTTTACACAGCGTTTATTTACAAATTAAAGTTATTTAAAAGAGTCACAAAATGAAGACATATACAAAATTTTTAATCAATGGATTCCTTAAATCATTTCTAAATGTCTTTTTTATAATGATTTGTCTTGTATTAATTCTAAATATTTTAAAAGAAATTGATTTTTTTAGTAACAAAGAAGCACATTCGCTTTACCCAATTTATCTGTCTGTTATGAGTTCGCCATCAATTATTTTTGAAATGTTTCCATTTATTTTTTTGATAGCAACGCAGTTTTTTTTTCTTAAGTTGTTTAATAATGATGAAATAAATATTTTTAAATATTCAGGCTTAAAAAATATTAAAATAATTAACATTTTAAGTCTAGTTAGTTTTATTATTGGTATTTTGGTAATAACTATATTTTATTCATTTTCATCAAATTTACAGCATTATTATCTACAGATTAAGAATCAATTTTCTGATGATAAACTTTATTTAGCCGTTATTAATAAAAATGGATTATGGATGAAAGATGTTATCAATGGTCAAACTAGTATTATAAATTCATCAAAAATAGATAATAATTTCTTAACTAACACTTTTATAACAACTTTTGATGATGAATTTAATTTAGTTAAAAGTCTCAAAAGTGACAAAATCGACATAAAGAATAATGAATGGTTAATTTACGATGTGACGATATTTGAAGAGAATGTAAGTAAGAAAAAAGACTTAATAAAGTTTAAATCAAATTTTAATCAAAAAAAAATTGAAAGTTTGTTTTCTAATTTATCATCTCTTTCACTTCTAAAACTTATTGATTTGAGACAAAATTATAAATCATTAAATTATTCTACTGTAGATGTTGATATGCAAATTTATAAAATTGCAACATACCCTCTGATATTAGTCATAATGACTATTCTATCTTCAATTATTATGCTAAATACAAAAAAATCGAACAGCAAAGTCATTAAGATTATTATTGGTCTATTTTTTTCAGTAATAATTTATTATATAAACAACTTTTTTAATGTAATGGGTTCTACTGAAAAACTTCCTATATTAGTGTCAGTATGGACTCCCATCATATTTTTAAGTTTAATAAATGTGGTAATGTTATTGAATATAAATGAAAAGTAAATTTTTAAACTCTTTAATCTTATTAGTCTGGATTTTTTTTTCATTTAGTTATGTAAATGCAAATGAGGCATTCACATTTAATATTGCGGAAATTGAAATTTTAGAAAATGGAAATAAAATCAATGGCTCTAATGGAGGAAAAGTAATTTCTGATGACGGTAGTACTATTACTGGTGAAAATTTTTTTTACAATAAACAAACGAATATTTTGGAAATAACTGGTTTAGTAAAATATTTAGATAAAATTAAAAATATTGTAATTACTGCTGATAAAGTAATTTATCATAAAAATGATGAAAAAATATTTACAATTGGCAATTCAAAAGTTGTTGAGGAAAATAATAACATAAGTGCTAACGAACTTGAATATGACAAAAACCTCAATACTTTTAAAGCAAAAAAAAATGCTGAAATTCATGATTATAGTAAAGATACAAAAATTTATGCAGATGAAATATCTTACATAAAAAGTGAAGAAAAGATTTATACAAAAGGAACAACTAAAGCTTTAGTTCAAAAAAAATACAAATTTAATTCAAGTGACATTTATTATTTTAGAAATGATGAAGATATATTTTCTAGAAACAAAGCATCGATAAAAGATGATAGTGGAAATATTTATAAACTAGACAGCTTCTCATATAATATTGCTGAAGGTTTGCTAAAAGGAGAAAAAATTGAGGTTTTAGCAAAAGTTGAAAAAAACAAAATAGATAGATACTTTTTTGAAGATGGTTTTTTTAATTTTAAGAAAAAAAATCATTTAGCGAAAAAAACTAAGATTAATATTCACAAAGATGTATTTGGAGATAAAAATAACGATCCTAGAATTTATAGTTCATCCTCATTAAGTGACCATAGCAAAACTGTATTTAATAATGCAATTTTTACCAGCTGCAAATTTAATGATGATTGCCCTCCCTGGAGTATAAAAGCTGAAAAAATAACGCATGATAAAATTAAAAAAGATATGATTTATAAAAATGCGATCCTTAAAGTATATGATGTACCTATACTGTATTTTCCTAAATTTTTTCATCCTGATTCAACCGTAGAGAGAAGAAGTGGTTTTTTACAACCTCGATTAAATAATTCAAAAACATTAGGCTCATCAATTAATATACCTTATTTTAAAACTCTTGGTTCTAATAAAGATTTAACTTTTAAACCAACATTTTTTGAAAAATTTTCAAAATTTGAAAAAGAAAAATATATTTTACAAACTGAGTTTAGAAAAAAAGAAAAAAACTCATCACTTATTGCTGATTTTGCTTTTTTAAGAGATTATAAATCATCAACGAATAGTAAAACTAAAAATATTAATCATTTATTTTTAAATTATAATAGTGATCTGAGTTTTACCAATTTTCTAGAAAGTAAATTCGAAGCAAGAATTGAAAGAGTTACAAACGACACATATTTAAAAGTTTTTGAAAATAATTTATTTGACACTCCCTTAATACCAAAAAGTCAAACAACATTAAACTCAAACGTAAAACTCTATCTTGAGAAAGAAGGTCAAAATTTAACAACTGGTATAGAAGTTTATGAGAATTTAGGAGTGAAACATAGTGATAGATATCAATATACTTTGCCATATTATGATTTTTCAAAAAATATTTCTTCAACGATTACAGACTATCCAATTAATGGCTATTTGAACTTTTATTCATCAGGGATTAACAAACTTTCAAATACAAATAATTTAAGAACAACTGTTGTTAATGATCTTGTTTTTAATTCTAAAGATTCCATATCAAATTTAGGTTTTATAAATAATTTTGATCTATATTTAAAAAATATAAATTCAGCAGGAAAAAAAGATACTCTCTATTCATCTAGTATAGAAAGTGATGGAATGGGTATTTTAAAAATTGACTCTGCTCTACCATTATTAAAATCAACAAATATGAATAGACAAATATTTACTCCAAAAATTTCTTTAAGAATAAACCCAGGGAATAATATGGATAACTATAGCAACTCACTATCAAATATTACTGCAAGCAATGTGTATGATATTAATAGACTTGGTATTTCTGATGTTTTTGAAGCTGGAAGATCTCTTACGTTTGGTTTTGACTACAAATTTGATCCACTAGAAAATGATATATCGGAAAACACAAAAGACAAATATTTTGAGATTAAACTAGCAACCGTTGTTAGAGATAAATTTGAAAATGATATTCCAATAAGCTCAACAATCAACAAAAAAGAATCTGATATATTTGGGTCAATTAATAATAGTTTATTTAATAATTTTAATTTCAATTATGATTTTTCATTAGATAATAATTTGAAAACCATAAATTCTCATTCAATTTCAACAAATATTTCAATGAATAATTTTGTTACATCATTTAATTATATTGAAAAAAGAAATTTAATTGGGTCAACACATATGATTTCAAATGATACGGAATTTATGATTAATGAAAATTCCTCTTTAAAATTTTCTACAAGGAGAAATAAAGAAATAAATTTAACAGAATATTATGATCTTAGTTATGAATATAAAAATGATTGTTTAACAGCTGCTTTAAAATTTAAAAAAAGTTTCTACCAAGATGATGATTTGAAACCAACAGAAGATTTATTATTTTCTATAACACTAATTCCTCTAGCGACTTATGAAGCTGGTATCAAAAGATAGCTAAATAAATGTTTAAAAAGATAATTTTAATATATTTGACGTCTATTTTCTTAATTTACAGCCCTAATTCATTTAGTATTGAAAACAAAATATTAGTAAAGATTGATAACCAAATTATTACAAGTCTAGATGTAAACAATGAATATAAATACTTAATTGCACTCAACCCAAAGCTAAGAAATTCAAAAAAAAAAGATATTATTAAACTTTCAAAAAGATCGATTATAAATGAAAGAATAAAAAAAATCGAGATTGAAAAAAATTTCAATAATCCAGAAATTCCAGAAAAATTCTTAGATAGAATTTTGCAGAGCGTCTATTTAAAAATAGGTATAGAAAATATAAATGATTTTAAAAAATATTTAGAACTTAATAATATTGATTTTGAAAATGTAAAAAATAAGCTAGAAATTGAAGCTCTTTGGAATGAATTAATCTTAATTAAGTATTCTTCAAAAGTTAATATTAATGAAGACAATCTGAGAAAAAAAATACAAGAAAATAATAAACTTTTAAAATCATATTTGTTATCTGAAATTTCTTTTGAAGTTTCAAATTTAAATGACTTAGAAAGTAAATACATAGAGATAAGTGATGTAATAAATAATAAAGGTTTTGATTTTGCTGCTTTAAAATATAGTGTCTCTGCAACTTCTAAAGTTGGAGGTAAATTAGATTGGATCAACGAAAATTCTCTTAATGAACAAATTAAAGATGCGATAAAAGATTTAAAAATTAATGATTTTACGAAACCTATTAACATTTCAAGTGGTTTCTTAATTTTAAAAATTAATGATATTAAAAATATTCAAATTGAAGTTGATATAGAAAATGAATTAAAAAAATTAACTAATTTTGAAAAAAATAACCAATTAAATCAATATTCAAAAATTTATTTTAATAAAGTTAAAAAAAATCTACAAATAGATGAATTATAAACCAATTATAATTGTTGGTGGAGAACCAAATAGTATTTTTTTTGAAATTTTTTTTAAAGTTATCAAAAAAAAGATTAAATCACCTATTATATTGATTGCTTCAGAAAAATTAATTCTTAATCAAGCTAAACTTCTAAGTTATAAAATTAACCTAAATCTTATTAATGAAAATGATTTAATTGAAAGGAAAAAAAAATTAAAAAAAATAAATTTAATTAATGTAGAATTAAAGCAGAAAAAAGCATTTAATAAAATTTCATCCAAATCAAATAAATACATTTCATCTTGTTTTGATATAGCCTTGAGATTGATTAAAAAAGATATTTCTAATAAATTAATCAACGGGCCTATCTCCAAGAAAACTTTTTTGAAAAACAAATTCAATGGGATCACAGAGTATTTAGCAAAAAAGACTAATACCAAAGAATTCGCAATGATTATTTATAATAAAAAACTTTCTGTATGCCCGATGACCACTCATCTTCCAATTAAATATGTTTCTAAAAGAATAAATAAATTAGAATTAATTAAGAAAGTAAGACTTATAAATAAATTTTGGAAAACAAAATTCAATAAAAAAATCAAAATTGGGATCACAGGACTTAATCCACACTGTGAAAGTATTGATAATTTTAATGAGGATAAAAGCATTGTTTCTCCTGCTATTAAAAGATTAAAAAAACTTAAATACAATGTACAAGGCCCTTACGCTGCAGATACTATTTTTTTAAAAAATAATAGAAAAAAGTTTGATTTAATTGTTGGAATGTATCATGACCAAGTGCTTACACCTCTTAAAACCTTATTTGAATATGATGCAATAAATATAACAATAGGTCTTCCATTTATTAGAGTTTCCCCTGATCACGGTCCTAATGAGGCTATGCTTGGTAAAAATAAATCTAATTATTTAAGTTTGTATAACTCAATTAAATTCCTAGATTTTTAAGTGATTAAAGCAAAAAAAAGTCTGGGTCAAAATTTTTTAGTTGATAAAAATATAATCGATAAAATAGTTAATACTGTTTCCATTACAGATAATGAGATTTTAGAAGTTGGCCCAGGAACTGGTAATCTTACAAAAGAAATTTTGAAAAAAGATCCAACTAAAATGTACCTTATTGAAAAAGATACTTTATTAGCAAAATCTTTGAATGAAATAGTTGATGAAAGAGTTCAAATTTTTAACGAAGATATTCTTAAATTTGATGAAAACTCATTATCAAAAAAAGTCAAAGTATTTGGAAACTTGCCATATAATATTTCTACTGAAATTTTAAGTAATTGGATTGTTAATTTAAAAGAAGAATGTTGGTTTACTGATCTTGTCTTAATGTTTCAAAAAGAAGTAGCAGATAGAATTATAGCTCAATCTAACACCTCTGCTTATGGCAGATTGTCAATACTAGCGAATTGGAGACTTAACATTAACAAAATTTGCGATATTTCACCTGAAAGTTTTTCACCTAGACCTAAAATACAAAGCACTTTAATTCACTTCACTCCTAAAAAAAAATTTGCTGAAATTAAAAATCCAATAAATTTAGAAAAAATTACAAGAATATTTTTCAGTCACAGGAGAAAAATGTTAAAAAAACCATTTAATCAAATATTTAATGGAAAAACTGATTTATTGAATAAATTTAATCTAGATTTAAATTTAAGACCTCAAAACTTAGATTTTGATACATATTATAAATTAACAATTGAGTATGAAAACTTAAGAAGTTAATTTTTCAACATGATTTCTTATATATTCCAAATCATAATCTTTAGAACCATTAGAAATTTCGGCATTAATTAAATTGATAATTCTAGAATAGCAGTTTTCTAAATTATCATTAATTACAACATAATCATAATTTATCCAGTGAAGCACATCTCTTTCAAATTGCTTCATTCTTTCTTCAGCTATTAATTTATCTTTCATGTCTCTATTGGACAATCTTTCAAATAAAACTTCTTTACTTGGAGGTAAAATAAAAAAAGTTATCAGCTTATAATCTAACTTTTTATTTTTGATTTGATCCGCTCCTTGCCAATCAATATCAAATAAAACATTTTTACCTTTATTTAATCTATCAATAACTGGTGTTCTGGTAGTTCCGTAAAAGTTATTAAATACTTTTGCGTATTCGAGAAATTCTTGATTATTAATTAATCTCTTAAATTCACCTTCATTAACAAAATAATAATCTTTATTATTTGACTCATTGGGTCTTGGTTGACGTGTTGTATGTGAAATAGAGATTTCATAGTTATCCATTTTGGATAACATTTTAACTAATGTGGTTTTACCCGCTCCTGACGGAGAGGATAAAACAATCATTACGCCATCATTTTCTGAAGGCATTAAAAATATTAGTTCGCTTTTCCTTCGATAAACTTAACTGCATCTCCAACAGTTAAAATTTTCTCAGCTTCGCTATCTGAAATTTCAGATCCAAATTCTTCTTCAAAAGCCATCACTAATTCAACTGTATCTAAGCTATCAGCACCTAAATCATCTATAAAACTAGATTCTTCTGTTACTTTTGCTTCATCGATACCTAAGTGATCAGCTACAATTTTTTTTACCTTGCTTGAAACGTCTTCTGACATATTGATCCTTTTTAGTTATAAATTCTTAATAGTTTAAAAAGCTATTTTGTCAAGCCATATACATGCCCCCATTAACATGCAATGTCTCCCCATTAATATAATCAGACTGGTCTGAACTTAAAAATAATACAGCATTTGCAATATCATCAGGCTCACCAAGACGAGCTGATGGTATTTTCGATATGATCACTTCTTTAAATTTCTCATCAATTTTATCAGTCATTGCTGTTTTAATAAATCCTGGTGAAATACAATTTATATTTATGTTTTTTTTGGCATATTCTATTGCAAGACTTTTTGACATCGCAACAATTCCAGCTTTTGATGCGGTATAGTTAGATTGCCCTAAGTTACCAGTGTGGCCAACTACTGATGTTATATTTACAATTTTTCCAGATTTATTTTTAAGCATTTTTTTTATAGCAAATTTGCTCATTAAAAAAGTTGATGTTAAATTAATATTTATTACTTTTTGCCATTCATCTAAATTCATTCTAATAGCAAGATTATCTTGGGTTATCCCAGCATTATTTACTATCCCATCCAAACTTCCGCCTAATTCATTTGTTGCATTTTCAATAAATTCCTCAATTTTATCGCTTTGAGAAATATCAAATTTTAATATTTTAATATTTTCATAATTCTTTTTAAGCTCCTCTAACTTTTCAATTCTAGTCCCTGAAGCTAAGATATTTGCTCCAGCTTCATTTAGTTTTTTTATGATAGCATTTCCTATTCCACCTGACGCACCAGTTACAATAATATTTTTTTTTTCTAAATTGTTCATATTTTTAAACCTTCAATATCTCCTGGGTTGTTAATTGTATCTATTTTTACCTCTTTACTAATTCTTTTGACTAAACCTGACAAAACTTTACCAGGACCTATTTCAATAAAATGATTTACTTCACTATTAATCATATTAATCACGCTCTCTCTCCATCTAACTCTATTTTCAATTTGTTTTATCAATAAGTCTTTAAGTTCAACAGTATTTGAAATTTCATTTGCGGTTACATTTGAAATTAATTTAATATTTCCATCTATGAATTTTAATTTATTTAACTCATCACTCATTATGCTTGTAGCTTTGTTCATTAAACTGCAATGAAAAGGTGCACTTACTGGAAGTTTAATATTTTTGATAGTATTTTCTTTTAAAATTAAAATTAATTTCTCTAAATCATTAGTTTTACCGCTCAATACAATCTGACCTTCAGAATTATCATTTGCAATTTGAACATTTAAATTTTGCTCATTATCTTTTAATATTTTTTCAATTATTTCAACTGTTGTGCCTAATACTGCAACCATGCCACCTTCACCCTTTGGAACCGAGTTTTGCATAGCATCCCCTCTTATCCTTAAAATTTTCAGAGTGTCTGAAAAATTTAAGTAGCCTGCACAAGATAAAGCCGAATATTCACCTAATGAATGTCCAGCAAAATACTTTGCTTTACTTAAATCAATATTAAATTCTTTTTGAACTACACTATAAATCGCATAGCTGATTAAAAATATTGCAGGCTGAGTATTAGCGGTTAGATCTAATTCCTCTTTTGGGCCTTCTAATATGAGCTTAGAAATTGAAAAACTTAATGTATCATCAGCTTCTTTAAATAGGTTTTTGACTAGGTCAAAATTTTCATAGAATTCCTTTCCCATACCAACCATTTGTGAACCTTGACCTGGAAAAATTACTGAAAACATATAAAAAAAACTATTAATTTTGCCTTTTTAACTATTGTAATTGAACATTTATAATAGTATATCCACACTTTTTATTAAAGAACTTAAATGAATTTATACGAACATACTATTATAGCCAGACAAGATACTTCACCAAGTGAAATCAAGCAATTAACAGAAAAATATTCTAAAATTGTTGAAAAAAATGAAGGTGAAATTGTTAAAACAGAAAATTGGGGTTTATTAAACTTATCTTACTTAATTAAAAAAAATAAAAAAGGTAGTTACATTCACTTTAAAATTAAAGGAAAAGGTAATGTAATTGATGAGTTAGAAAAAAATGAAGCTATAGATAAAAAATTATTAAGATACTTAACAGTTAGAGTTAAAAAGTTTGATCTTGAAGCTAATTACTTTGCTAAAAGAGATGATAACGACAAAAAAGAAAAAGAGAGTCAAAAAAACTAATTATGCCTAAAAGACAAAGTGGTAACAAAAAAGGTAAACAAAGCAATTTTGCTAAATTAAGTATTTTCCAACCAAATAAATATAAATTTAAAAAAACTTGCCCATTATCAGGTAAAGGTGCACCTGAAGTTGATTACAAAAATGTAAGACTTTTAAAAAAATACATGTCTGAGAATGGTAAAATTTTACCATCAAGAATTACAAATGTTTCTCAAAAGAAGCAAAGAGAATTATCCCTATCAATTAAAAGAGCTAGAAATCTAGCTTTAATATAAAATGAAAGTAATTTTATTAGAAAACGTAAAAAGAATTGGCTCTATTGGTGAAGTAATAGAGGTTAAAAGAGGTTATGCCAGAAATTTTTTAATTGCTAACAAAAAAGCGTTATACGCTTCTAAAGAAAATATTTCAGAGGTTGAAAAGATAAAAGCAGATTTATCAAAGAAGGACAACGAGAAGAAAAAAGAAGCATCACAAATTTCAGAGCAAATTAACGGTAAGGAGTATGGGGTTAAAAAACTTAGCACCGAAAACAATGAATTGTACGGTTCCGTTAAACCAACTGAAATTGCAAAATTAATTCAAGAGAAAAATAAAGTTGATATCAAACCTTCAATGATACAACCAATTGAAGAAATTAAATCTTTAGGAAAGTTTAAGGTAAAAGTTTCTTTACACTCTGAAGTTGATGCTGAAATTACAGTGAACGTTACTTCAGCTGATACGATACAATAATTATACATTCTTTTCCCCAACCTTTAATATAAATTTTATTTAAAAAATAATTCTGTAAATTCATTTTATGGAAAACAATTTAAGTATCGTTAAAGATCAATTTAAAGAATTACCTAATAACATTGAAGCAGAACAAGCTGTTATTGGTTCAATATTAGTCAGTAATGATATATTCGATGAGATCAGTACAATAATTTCTAGTATAAATTTTTATGATCCAATGCATCAAAAAATTTTTGAGGCTATTGAAAGTTTAATTTACAAAGGAATGCTTGCAAATCCTATTACCCTTAAAAATTATTTTGAAGATGAAAAAGATGATTTAAATGTTCCAGAATATTTAGTTAAAATTACAAAATTTTCTACCTCCGTTCGTCAGGCAGTTGAGTATTCAAAAATAATCTATGATATGTTTGTAAGACGTGAGTTGATCAAAATATCAGAGCAAACCATAGATAGTGCGAAATTAAATGAGCTAGATACCAATGGTCAAACTATCATTGAAAATTCAGAAAGACTACTTTTTGATTTAGCAGAAAAAGGTTCGTTTAATTCCTCATTAATTAAATTTGATGAAGCTATGAAGCAAACTATTGAGATGGCATCTGCAGCCTATAAAAACGAAGAGGGTATTGTTGGTGTTCCAACTGGATTAAGAGATTTAGATGATAAACTTGGTGGTCTACACCAGTCGGATTTAATTATTATTGCTGGACGTCCTTCAATGGGTAAAACATCTCTTGCAACAAATATTGCATTCAATGCTGCGCAAAAATTACAAGATAGTGGAAAAAAATCTTCTATTGCTTTCTTTTCATTAGAGATGTCTTCTGAACAATTGTCTACAAGAATTATTTCAGAACAAGCTAGAATTAGCTCAAACGATATAAGAAGAGGAAGAATTTCAGATGAACAATTTGATAAATTTTTAGAAACCTCTAAAAATATTGCTGAACTTCCATTATATATTGATGAGACACCAGCAATTAGTATTGCTGCTATGAGTAATAGAGCTAGACGGATTAAAAGATTATTTGGCTTGGATATGATTGTAGTTGATTATATTCAATTAATGAGAGGAACAACATTCAATAAGGATGGTAGAGTGCAAGAAATTTCACAAATTACACAAGGATTAAAAGCTATTGCTAAAGAATTGGCTGTTCCAGTTGTTGCTCTATCACAACTTTCAAGACAAGTTGAGCAGAGAGATGATCATAAACCTCAGCTAGCAGATTTAAGAGAGTCTGGTTCAATTGAACAAGATGCTGATGTTGTAATGTTTGTCTATAGAGAGGGATATTATTTACAAAGAAAAGAGCCAAGGGAAGCAACGGTTGAACATGCAGAATGGCAAGCTAAAATGAATGAAGTTGCTCACTTAGCGCAAATTATAATTGGGAAACAACGACACGGTCCAATAGGCAATGTAACTCTTGAGTTTGAAGAAAGATTTACAAAATTTAAAGATACTCAAATTAATTAAATTCCAATATAAAAGAGCTAATGTTTGCTCAATTTTATCAAAATGGAGTTCTTAAAAATCCAAAAACAATATTTCTCGTACTCATTGTTGCAATACTGAGTTTTGGATATTTTTCTAAAGATTTTAGGCTAGATGCCTCTTCTGAAACATTGTTAATTGAGGGTGATCCAGATTTAGCCTATCTAAAAGAGGTAACAGAAAGATATGGCTCAAAAGACTTTTTGATACTTACTTATACTCCAAACGAGGGGATGATAACTGATAACTCTGTTAATAACCTGTTAAGTTTAAAATATAAAATTCAAAGTCTAAATTGGGTGCACAGTGTCATCACTCTTTTAGATATCCCTCTTTTAAATAATTCAGATGCCCCTTTGCAAGAAAGATTAACAAGTTTTAAAACTCTAAAAGATGAGGGGGTTGATAGAGATCGTGGTTTTAAAGAAATCTTGAATAGTCCTGTTTTTAGAAATTTTGTAATAAGTGAAAACGGAAATACCAGCGGAATTATAGTTAATATCAAAGAAAATAAGGAATTAAAAAATATTGATAATTTGTCAAAAACAAAAATCGAAACGCTCAAAGATAAAATAAAAAAACAAAATCATGAAAATATATTAGAGATCAGACAAGTGATCCAAAGTTATAGTGATGTTGGAAAAATTTATCTTGGAGGAATTCCAATGATAGCTGACGATATGATGACTTTCATTAAAAGTGATATTGTAGTTTTTGGTTTAGGGGTTCTTTTATTTATTATTGCTACCTTATGGTTTGTCTTTAGAAAATTAATTTGGATAATTGTTCCAATTAGTAGTTGTTTATTTTCAGTTGTGATCATGATGGGCTTACTTGGAATTCTTGGCTGGAAAGTAACCGTTATTTCTTCAAACTTTATTGCATTAATGCTCATATTAACTATGGCTATGAACATCCATATGAGCACTCGATTTCTTCAATTAAGAAAAGATTATCCTGCAAAAAATAATTTTGAAATCATATCTCTTACAACCAATAAAATGTTTTGGCCTATCTTGTATACAGTCTTAACCACTGTATTTGCTTTTTTATCTCTAATTTTTAGTGGAATAAAACCAATTATTGATTTTGGTTGGATGATGACTTTTGGATTAATAACATCTTTTATCATTACTTTTACTCTTCTTCCAACTCTTTTAAATTTTGCTCCGACAAAAAATATAACTCTAATTAAAGAACAAGACTCAAAGGTTACAAGTTTTTTAGGTTCGCTTTCCTTAAATAACAAAAATACAATTTTTGGGGTAACCGGTATTATTATTATTTTAAGTATAGTTGGAATTAGTAAGCTTGAAGTAGAAAATAGTTTTATTAATTATTTTAATAAAGATACTGAAATCTATAAGGGAATGAAACTTATTGATGAAGAGTTAGGTGGCACCACTCCCCTTGAAGTTATTTTAAAATTTCCTGATAATAAAGATAAAGAAACGTCAACTGAAGATGATGAATTTGAGGATTGGGGAGATGAAGGGGATGAAAATGATGAAAAATATTGGTTTACTAAAGATAAAATTGATAAAATAGCTTCAGTTCATAATTACTTAGATAGCCTACCTCAAATTGGAAAAGTTTTATCTTTTTCTTCAATTATAGAAGTTGCTACACAACTAAATAATAACAAACCACTTGGCACTTTAGAAATGGGAGTTTTGTATTCTAAGATTCCACAGAATATTAAAACAGAAATTATAGACCCCTATTTATCTATTGAAGATAATGAAGCAAGAATTAGCTTAAGAATTATAGACTCACAAGAAAACCTAAGAAGAAACGATTTAATAAATAAAATTAATTTCGATTTAAAAGATAAAATAGGATTAAAAGAGAGTGAATTTAAATTAGCTGGAGTTTTGATTTTATTTAATAATTTATTACAAAGCTTATTTAAATCACAAATCCTTACTTTAGGACTGGTCATGATAGGAATATTTTCAATGTTTATTATTCTATTTAGAAATATTAAATTATCTCTTATTGGTGTCGTTCCAAATTTTATAGCAGCTTTTTTTATTTTAGGAATTATTGGTCTTTTGGGTATTCCTTTAGACATGATGACAATTACAATAGCAGCGATAACTATTGGAATTGCGGTAGATAATAGTATTCATTATATTTATAGATTTAAAGAAGAGTTCAGTAGGATTAAAGATTACAACAAAACTCTTAAAAAATGCCACTCAACTGTTGGTGTTGCTATATTCAATACATCTATCACTATTGTCTTTGGTTTTTCAATTTTAGTTTTATCAAAGTTTATCCCAACAATTTACTTTGGAGTATTTACGGGTATTGCAATGCTTCTTGCTATGATTTCCGTTTTAACTTTATTGCCATCTTTGATTTTAATTGTTAAACCTTTTAGTAAATGATCTAAATGGTAAATACATTTCAAGATTTTTTAGGCGAAGTATCGGTAATTGATTTTTTGTATCTTGTCGTTACAATATTTTCTTTAATACAATGTTATAGTAAAGGTTTTGTATTAAGTATTCTTTCCATGGCTAAATGGATTGTAGCTTATGTTATTACTTTAATTTTATTTCCTAGAGTTAAACCTTATTTCAAAGATATAATCGACAGTGAGTACGTCCTCGATATAGTGCTTGGTATTGCTATTTTTGTAGTAATTATATTTTTAATACTGCTAATTAATAAAGCAATTAGTAAGGCAATCAGCTACACTGGTATTGGCAGGCTTGACAAAACGTTTGGATTCTTCTTTGGATTTATTAAAGCATATATTATTAGTGTTTGTGTCTTTGCTGGAATTCATATTGTCTATAATTATGATAAATGGCCTATAAATTTAAATCAATCATACGTCTTTCCTTACCTTGAAAAAGGTAGTAATTATCTCATAAAAGAATTTCCTAATGAAAAAACATATCAAGATTCTAAAGAAAAAATTAAGGAACTTTGATCCAAAATTAAAAGAAGAATGTGGTGTATTCGGTATCAGTAATGCAAAAGATGCTTCTGCATTAACAGCACTTGGTCTTCACGCTCTTCAACACCGTGGTCAAGAAGGATGTGGAATAGTTACTTTTGATGGAGAAAAATACTATTCAGAAAAAAGATTTGGGTTAGTTGGTGATAATTTTAATAAAGAAAAAGTTCTTAAAAATCTTAAAGGAACCCATGCAATCGGTCATAACAGATACAGCACAACGGGTGAAAATACTTTAAGAAATATTCAACCTTTTTTTGCAGATACAAATGCAGGTGGAATTGGGGTAGCTCACAACGGAAATTTAACAAACTCAATTGCACTGAGAAAAAAATTAGTTGAAGATGGAGCTATTTTTTACTCAACCTCAGACACAGAAACTATTGTTCAATTAATTGCTAAATCAAAAAGAACAAAAACTATTGATAAGGTAGTTGATGCTATATTTCAAATTCAGGGTGGCTACGCTTTAGTTATGTTAACTCAAAACTCATTAATTGGAGTTAGAGATCCTTATGGGATAAGACCACTAGTGATTGGAAAATTAGGAAATAGCTATGTTCTTGCATCAGAAACTTGTGCGTTAGACATCATTGGTGCAAAATATGTAAGAGATGTTGAAAATGGAGAAATAGTTTTAATTGAAAATGATAAACTAGAAAGTATCAAGCCCTTCCCTCCTAAAAAAGTAAGACCATGTGTTTTTGAGTATATTTATTTTGCACGACCAGACAGTATTCTTGATAATAAAACTGCCTATGAACATAGAAAAAATATCGGTGCTGAACTTGCTAAAGAAAATGATATTGAAGCAGACATAGTGGTTCCAGTTCCAGATAGTGGTAATGCTGCAGCTCTTGGGTTTGCACAATATTTAAAAATAAATTACGAACATGGTTTAATAAGAAATCATTATGTGGGAAGAACATTTATTGAACCCAGTCAAAAAATTAGAAGTTTAGGGGTAAAATTAAAATTAAACGCTAACCAAACTACAATTAAAGATAAGAAAATTATTTTAATTGATGACTCGCTTGTAAGAGGTACGACTTCGCATAAAATTGTTAAAATGTTATACGATGCAGGTGCAAAAGAAGTGCATGTTAAAATCGCTTGTCCTGAAATTAGACATCCAGACTTTTATGGAGTTGATACTCCAACAAAAAAAGAACTATTAGCAGCTAATAAAACGAATGAGGAGATTTGTGAATATATTGGAGCGAAATCCTTAAAATTTTTATCTATAGATGGATTATATAAAGCAATTGGTTTTGATAAAAGAAATGACACATATCCTCAACTTACTGATCATTATTTTACTGGTGATTACCCCGTAAAACCAATTGATGAGCTAGGAGATAGCAAAATTACTCAATTATCTTTACTAAGCACAGCTTCAAATAATTAGTAATGAAAAAAGTAAGTTTTACTGAAATGAAAAATGGTACCAAAGAGGATTACCAACTCTTAGAAAAATATGAAAAAGATTTTGAAAGAAAAACAGCTGATAGAATTTTAAAATATTTAGCATCTCAAACCACAACTCTTGAAGGATATCAAATTACAAGATTAGAACACTCATTACAGGCCGCAACAAGAGCTTATAAAAATGGCGAAAGTGAAGAGATGGTTGTTGCAACATTATTGCATGACATTGGGGATGATCTCGCACCAATGAACCATTCTCAGTATGCAGCTTCAATTCTAAGACCTTATGTGTCTGAAAAAACTTATTGGATTATTCAACATCACGGTCTTTTTCAAACTTACTATAGTGCACATCATTTAGGTGGTGATAGAAATGCTAGAGATAAATTTAAAAATCATGAACATTATCAAGCAACAATTGATTTCTGCGAAAATTATGACCAAGCTTCCTTTGATCCTAATTATAAAAGTATGACTTTGGATGAATTTTATCCAATGGTTCATAAAATTTTTTCAAAAGAACCTTATTATTATCTTTAAATAATTTAATAAGATACTATCTAAGCAACAATGATAACTTCAAAAGAACAAATAATAGATTATTTCAAATCTGGCATTAAAGACACAAAAGATTTTAGAATAGGAATTGAACATGAGAAGTTTCTCTTTAACAATAAAAATAACCAAAGAGTTGATTATTCAAAAATTAAACAAATGTTCGAAGCCTTGTTTGAATTTGGCTGGAACCCAATTTTAGAAAATGAAAATATTATTGGCTTAAACAAGGGTGGAAAAAATATTACTCTTGAACCTGGTAACCAAATAGAGTTATCAGGAGAAAAACTCAATCATCTTCATGAAGCTTGTGCTGAGTCTCAAGATTATCTATTTGAATTAAGACAAGTTACGCAAAAACTAGATATCAATATAGTAAGTGCTGGATTTGATCCTATTTCAAAATTAGATGAAATTCCAAACAATCCAAAACAGCGATATAAGTTAATGACTAAAGATATGCCTCTTGGAGGTGAGCTTAGTTTGGATATGATGTATCGAACATGCGGCACTCAATTAAATTTAGATTATAAATCAGAAGATGATTTTATTAAAAAATTTAAGATTGTTAATTCAATAGTTCCTATTTCAATTGCTTTATTTGCAAACTCAGCAATAGTTGAAAAGAAAAAAAGTAATTATTTATCTTACAGATCAAAAGTTTGGCAAAGTACATCGCGTGGAGGTCTTCCTAAAATATTTTTTGAAGAATTAGATTTTGAAAAATATGCAGAATTTGTAATAAATTTTCCAATCTTATTTATTCAACATGAAGGTACTTATTTTTCTGGAAGAAAATATGTCTTTAAAGATTTTATGGAAGGTAAGATTGATGAAATAGGAAATAAACTTCCAACAGAAATTGATTTAACTACTCACCTAAGTACAATTTTTACTGAAAATAGATTAAAAAAATATATTGAACTTCGTTCAATGGATACTTGTGGCTGGGATTGCTTATGTTCTGGACCAGCTTTTTATATTGGGATGTTGTATGGAAATCTAGACGAGACTTATGAAATTATTTCAAAGTGGGATAAAGACAAAATTATCAATGCATATCTTGAAGCTCCTCAAAAAGGATTTAACACTCAACTGATGGGCAAAGATCTTCTTTATTGGTCTAAAACATTATTAAATTTATCAAAGAAGGGATTAGAGCAAAGAGATATAATTAGTAAACACGGTAAAAATGAAACTTTATTTTTAAATCATTTAAATAAAATAATTGATAATAAAACAACTAACGCAGATCATATGATTAGTAAATTTTCTAAAACTGAAGATTTAAGTGAATTATATGATAAATAAGATTGTTGCTGTTCAGGGAAATAATCCTTCAAAATTAAATCCTATAACTGACACCAGTGTTTTTCTTGCCAATGAAATTCAAAGCAAGAATTACAAGATATTCTATTACGATCCAAAAGACTTATCAGTAATAAATTCAAAAGTAATTGCCTCAGGATTTTTTATCCAATTTAATTATAAAAATAAGAAATTTTTTAAGATATTAAAAAAACAAAAATTAGAACTTACTAAATGTAAATTTATTCTAATTCGTCAAGATCCTCCATTTAATCTTGAATATATTTCAGCAACTTACATTTTAGATCTTATTAAAAATAAAGTTCAAATTTTAAATAATCCTACCTCAATTAGAAATATATCTGAAAAACTATACTCAGCTAAATATCTAAAATATATGCCAAGTACTATTTTTACACAAAATATAACTGAGATTAAAAAATTTTTTAAGATGAATAAAAAAGTGATTTTAAAACCTATTCATAGTTATAGTGGAAATGATATTCATCTCTTAAGTAAGTTTAATTCAAAATTAATTAAGAATTTCATTAAAAAACATGATCACATCATGTGTCAAAAATTTTTACCTAAAATCAGTAAAGGGGATAAAAGAGTATTTATTATCAATGGTAAAGTATGTGGAGCGATATCTAGAGTTCCAAAACAAGGCTCCTTTTTAAGTAATTTGAGTAAAGGTGCAAAACCGATTAATATTAATTTAACTGCAAAAGAAAATAAAATCTCAAAATTAATTGCTAAAGATCTTAAAAAAGAAAATATTTTTTTTGCTGGAATTGATTTTATCGATGAAAAATTAAACGGTGATATCAATGTTACGTCCCCTACCGGATTAAAAACATTATATGATTTATCAGGTATCAATCTTGCAAAAACTTTTTGGAAAGAATTAAAAGCATGAAATCTTTATCTGATCAAAAAAAAGGATCTTTATTAGCTTTTATTGCAGTAATGTTCATTACTCCTGATAGTTTATTTATCAGATTATCCAGTGTGGATACTTGGGGATTAGTTTTTTATCGAGGTGCTATTCCTTTTTTTGTAGTCCTAATTGGAATGCTGATCATCTATAAAGCAGATTTTTTTAAAATGTTATTTACCAGCGGTCATCATGGAATAATTTATATTTTAACCTTTTCGATAACTAATATTACCTTTGTAGTTTCAATTCAAAACACTAATGTTGCAAATACATTAGTCATGATTGCGATGGCTCCTATGTTATCAGCGATTTTAGGAGCATTATTTTTAAAAGAAATGCCAGATAGTAAAACATGGATTGCAATTGGAATAACTTTTTTTGCTGCTGTTTATATTTTTTACGACTCGCTTCAATTGGGAAATATTTATGGTGATTTATTAGGGCTTGTTACTGCTTTAGGATTAGCAATTGGGGCTGTAACGATAAGATCAGCAAAGAAGAAAAACTTAGTGCCTGCAGCTGTAGTTGGGAAATTATTCGTTGCTATTTTTGCTATGTTTTTTATTGAAACCTACACGCTTGTTGATCAGGATTTGTATATTGTTCCATTAATGTGTGTGATGTGTGTTGCCATACCTTTTGTAATGGTAACAATTGCCCCAAGATTTATCCCTGCTGAAGAGGTGAATTTATTCTTTTTATTAGAGACTATCATTGGTCCTTTTTGGGTGTGGATGGTTATTAAAGAGCAACCAAGCATCGAAACCATTCAAGGTGGAGCAGTAATCATTTTAACGATAGCAATCCACTCATTTCTAAAGCTGAAAAATTCTTAGTTCTTAAAATACAATTAACTTGATTTGGCCACAAATCAGAAATAGATAGCGATTCATATGGAGAAAATATTAAAAAATTCATGGGCATTATTTTTAGGAATGGGAGCAATTATGCTTGCCTATGGATTTCAAGGATCCTTACTAGGAGTTAGAGCAGTAGAAGAAGAATTTAGTTTAACTGCAACTGGGTTTATGATGTCAGGATATTTTGTCGGTTATTTTATTGGTGCTAAAACTATTCCTCAAATTATTTCTCGAGTAGGTCACATTAGAGTTTTTGCAGCATTTGCATCAATAGCATCATTAGTCATTTTAATTCATGCAGTATATGTAAATCCCTTCGTATGGTTTTTGTTAAGAGTTTTAACCGGAATTAGCATGGTCTCTATTTATACAGTGGCTGAAAGTTGGTTAAACGATCGAGCAAGTAATAAAAATAGAGGTAGTGTTTTATCAATTTATATGGTCATTTTATATGGAGCTATGGGTCTTGGTATGTTTCTACTTAATTTTAGTAACCCAATTAACTTTGAACCATTTATATTAATTTCAATTATTACTTCAGCAGCTCTCATACCAATATTACTTACAAAAAGAAAAGCTCCAACGTTTAAGAAAATATCTTCAATGTCTTTACAAGAAGTATTCATTTCATCGCCGTTTGGAATGGTTAGTTCTTTTTTTTATGGAACTATTCAATCAGCATTATTTACATTGCTTGCTGTTTATGCGGCAACAATGAACTTTTCTATTTTTCAAATTTCTCTTGTTACATTTTTACTTGCTGTATCGGGTGCAGTTTCTCAATGGCCTATTGGAAAATTGTCAGACATGTTTGATAGAAGAAGAGTAATAATAATTGTTACTTTCGCAGCAGCTTTCTTTGCGTTTTGCGCAATTTTATCTTCAAGACAAATGTATTTACCTGGAGATTTAGCAACTAGTAAGTTTTGGTTTTATGTTTTTTTAATTTTATTTTCGTTTTGTAGTCTTCCAATGTTCTCGTTAATTCTGGCTCATACTAATGATTTTATACCAAAGGAAAAATTTGTAGCTGCGGGTGCTAGTTTGCAATTCATATTTGGAATGGGAGCAATGGCCGGACCATTTTTATGTTCTATCTTTATGGGAATGGTAGGACCCAATGGCTTCTTTATATTTTTATTATTTTTTCATTCAGTAATTGGAGCTTATGGAGTTTATAGATCTAAAGTTAGACCTGTTATTGAGAACCCAGACTCTCAGTTTGTTGCGATGCCTCAATCAATTACACCAGCTGGTATTGAATTAAATCCTTCAACTGAACCTATTGAAGATCCTGCTAAACAAACTATTGAGCCAGTAGTTGAAGAAATTAAACCTAACAATTAGTATAAATTTTATTAATAACCTAAATTTTTATCTATTTGATTAATTAACTCTTTGTTTTCAATAAATAATTTTAAATTTTTAAAAAATATTTTTAATACCATTTCAATATAATTTCCTTGGCTATCTGACGAAATATGAGGAGTAATAATTAGATTTGGTGTATCCCATAAATTAGAGTCTTTTGGAATAGGTTCATGAGAAAAAACATCTAAGATCGCACCTGACAATTCATTTTTGAACAATTTTGCTCTTAATGCTTCATAATCTAAAACTGATTGTCTTCCAATATTTACAATTCCACAAGTAGACTTGAGACTATCTAATCTAGTTTTATTAATTAATCCTTTAGTTTCCTCAGTTTCAGGCACAGCAAGATATAAAAAATCTGCACTTGGTAATACTTCGTCTATTTTATCAAAAGTGATTATTTTTGAGCAACCCTCAACAGATCCTCCTCTTCGGTTAACTCCAATCACTTCTGCTCCAAGTTTGCTAATATGTTTAATCAATGATCCACCTAAGGATCCAGTTCCAACTACAACAACTTTAAACCCCTCAATAGGTTTACTAAGGAGAGTGACAAATTCTTTTTTTCTTTGATTGGTGACTATTTGAGTCATTTTATTTTGAAGCATTAAAATACTCATTAAACCAAACTCTCCTGCTTTTTTTGCATGCACTCCACTACTATTGGTTAGAACCAAACCTTCTTTCATCCAATCAAATGGGGATAAATGATTAACTCCAGCAGAACTTACATGAATCCATTTTAAATTTGGTGCAATCTCGGTAATATTTTCAGTTGGAAATTGCCAACCTAGTAAAATATCTGCCTCTTTCATTGATGAAAGATAATTATCCTCATCCCAATCAACTAGATATTCAATCTTATCTTTAAGTTCAGGATGCTGATTAAGTCCTTTTTCAAACTCTTCTTTAGTGATTGTACTGTGTTTTTCCCCCTCTTCATCGCAAGGCAAAAAACCTTCTTTCCAGTGATTATTTCTTATATGAATTTTAATTTTATTCATTTTTTAATTATCTTATCTTTAATTTATCTTAATAAAAAATATATTATCATATAGATTAATTAAAAAATTATGCCTTCATTTGATGTCATCAGTAAAATAAATTATCAAGAATTTGATAATGCACTTGCGAATTGTTTAAGAGAAATTAGTAATCGATATGATTTTAAAGGTCTTAATATCTCAATCGAGCGAAAAGATAAAACTGTCACAACGCTTGCAACGGATGAACTAAAACTAAAGCAGGTTAATGAGCTTTTAGAAACTCATCTTGTAAGAAGAAAAGTAGATCCAAGAGTATTAAGTATTAAAAATTCTGAAGGCGCATCAGGAGGTACTATTCGTCAAGTAAGCGATCTTAAAGAAGGAATAAGTCAAGAAGATGCAAAAAAAATAATTGCAGATATTAAAAAACTCAAACTTAAAATTCAAATTAAAATACAAGGAGAAGAATTGAGAGTGGATGGAAAAAAACGAGACGATCTTCAAGAAGCAATAGCTGCAATAAAAGCAATTGATATAGGTCAACCTATCGATTTTGTTAATTTTAGAGATTAAAACCAATATTTTTGTAAGATGAATAAAATTTTATACAACTTAAAAGAAAGTAGAATTTTTCAATTTATTGTAATTTCAATTATCATTTTAAATGCAATAACAATTGGAGTTAATACTTACGATTTAAGTGAATTTACAACACAAGCAATAAATTATTTAGATTACTCAATTACTGTTTTTTTTGTAATAGAAATTTTAATCCGATTTATTGGAGAGCCTAAAAAATTAAATTTTTTTAAAAGTGGATGGAACATATTTGACACTTTAATTGTCTTAATTTCATTAATTCCAATACCGAATAATTCAAGTTTCTTACTGTTACGATTATTAAGAGTATTCAGAGTGTTAAGAATTATTTCCGTTGTTCCAGAATTAAAAAAAATAATAGAGGCCTTATTGTCTTCAGTGAAAAGAGTGTTTTATGTTGGGTTATTGTTATTTATAATTCTTTATATCTACGCAACTATAGGATCAATTTTATTTAGCACTAATATACCTGAAAGATGGGGAGATGTTGGGGTTGCAATGATTACATTATTCCAAGTCTTAACTTTATCAAGCTGGGAACAAGTGATGTTGCCTTTACAAGATGTTTATTGGTGGGCATGGATTTATTTCTTTAGTTTCATTATCATTTGTGGAATTACCATGCTGAATTTATTAATTGCAATTCTAGTAGATGTGGTGATTAACCAAAAAAAACTATAAAAACATAATTAAAGTAAATCTTAATGAATATAGCCATTTTTTAAGCAAATAGACTCATGGTTCAGGATTTGTTACATTAAAGCATAAAGGAGAAAATTATGAGCAAAGGATATTTGATAGCACATCTTAAAGTACACGATAAAGAAGGTATGGAAAAGTTTAAACAAATGTCTGGACCAACTATTGGAGAGCACGGTGGCAAAGTTCTTGTTCGTGAACCCAGTCCTGATGTAAGAGAAGGTGAAAATTTAGGTACTGTTATATTAATTGAATTTGAAAGTATTGATGCTGCTCGTAAATTCTATGAGTCAGAAAAATACCAAGCGGCTAAAGCGGTAAGAGAATTAGCGTCTAAAGCTCATTTAGTTTTAGTTGAGGGGAATTAAAACTCAGCTAATTAAAAAACTTGTTACCAAACTTGTATCAAAAGAGATAAATCAGGAAATGGAACTGTGTGAACAAAGAAAACGCAAGTAAACTATGGAAAATTATTCAGGATGCTGGCGATTATTTGGGGTGCTAGTGGAACAAACTAATCCACATTAACCTACACTATTCTACAATACTTATGCGGATATTAAAAAGTTAGCTTGAAATAAATCTCTCAAAGACTCATCAATTTAAACAAAAAACTAGAAATGAAACTAGAAATATTTGAGATAAATCAAATTGACATTTTTTAAGTAAATAGACTCATGTCTAATGATTTGTTAGTCTCTGATTATGAAATACATGCTTGTTGTATTATTTTTTTTACAAGCATTATCGGTATTATCATCTGCAAATGAAGTTTGTGAAAAAGAAAAAAAATACAGTCAAGTTTGGTATTATAATAATTGTGATAAAAGTATTACAAAGAATGGTAATAAAAATAAAGAAACAAATAAAGTTAAAATTTATAAAAGTTGGTCTATTCCACAATATGTAAAACCTGATCCCAATCTTGCTACAATAAAACATCATTTTAAGAAAGAAATTCAGTTAATTAAAGACCCTCAAATGGGTTGGAATAAAATTAAACCAAGCGGTAATCATAAAGAATTTAAAAAACAGTTAGAAACTAATCAATTTTTAAAAGATCAAATGAATAGCAGTAGTATACTTAGTTATCTTTATTATGAAAAAGGTAGTTTAATATATGATGAAATTACCCCAAAAAATAGATTAGGAAAATTATATAAAAATAACACTCCGTGGATTTCTAACTCCGTTGGAAAAAGTATTGTCTCTTACCTTGTTGGAAATGCGATTTGTGAAGGAAAAATTGAGGGTATTAATACAAAACTAAATGATTGGCCTTTAATAAAAAATACTTTGTATTACGACCAAAAACTTATTGATATACTTAATATGAATGCTGGTGACAAAAACTATGTCAGCGACTCAGATGGAATGAGATCAACTAAAAGATGGTATAATGTTCATACTATAAAAGCATTAGCTAATAGAGAACTTAAAAACTCTAAACCAATAGAATATTCAAAAAGAAAGCATTATTATAATGGATTAGCCACTAACATTATTATCAATTATTTAGTTCACAAAACTGATTATAAATTTAGAAATTTTTTAAATAAAACCTTTGAAAACAAAGTTAATAATCAACATACTGTAAGATCTAAAAAGATACTATTTGTTAGAAATGATAAAAACAGGCAAACAAAAAAAAGGACTAAAATCAAAGACGGTATCTCCACTTATACTTTTTATGCAACCAGATATGATTATCTAAGAATTGCAAAAGCCATGATGGATGATTGGCAAAAAGATACATGTGTCGGCAAATATCTAAAAGATTTGGCAAAAAATAAAATTCCAAAAAAAAGGTACATATATGAGGAACAAGGTTTTAGATTTTCATCTAAATCTTATGCAGGACAATTTTACTTGGATTATTTAGATTTAGAAGAAAGAAACATTTTTGGGCTCGATGGTTATGGAGGTCAAAATATAATGATTGATTTTGATGAATCTAGAATAATTGTTATCAACACAGTACATACTAATTATGACTTTAAAAGATTGGTTTTGGATGTTTTAAAGCATGGTAGAATAAAATAATTTTTCATATAGGATTTTATAGGATACTAGAAATGAAACTAGAAATGGACGAGATAAAACAATAAAAATGAAGGTGTGAACAAAGAAAACGCAAGTAAACTCTGGAAAATTATTCAGGATGCTGGCGATTATTTGGTGGGACAATTACCTGACCACCCCAATCATCCTAAAGGAAGAAACCCCTATGCTCATGTAGCAATATGTGTGAAAAGTAAGTTTAATGCTAGTTACAAAGATATACCTGATGAACAATACGATGAAGTGATTAAATATATTGAGTTTTTAAAAGAAAATCCTAGTTAGCTATAATTGTATTTAACAATTCATCAACATCACTATCTTTAGTATTCCAAGCAGCAACTAGTCTTACCGCTTTACCATCTAATTCATCCTCATTCATTTTGTACCCTTCTGAATTTAGATGTTCAATTTTTTCTCTTGGAAATTTTGCAAAGACTTCATTTGCTTCTGTTGGATATGCAATTTCAATATCATTATGTTTTGACAAACCATCACTTAACTTTTTACCCATTTTATTTGCGTGCTTTGCATTTCTCAACCAAACATCATTTGAGATATATGCATCTAACTGTGCAGAGACAAATCGCATTTTAGATAATAAATGCCCCGCTCTTTTCATTAAAAAAGCAATATCTCCTACTAAATCTTTCTTAAAAAAGATAATTGCTTCAGCAGCTAAACATCCATTTTTCGTTGCTCCAAATGACAATACATCAACCCCTGATTTCCAAGTCATTTCAGCAGGTGTTACATCTAAAGATACCAATGCATTTGCAAATCTAGCTCCATCCATATGTAAATTTAGATTATGTTTATGGGTAATTTCTGCAATTTTTTTGATTTCATCTAATTGATAAACTTCTCCTGTTTCACATACTTGCGTAATGCTAACTGATGAAGGTTGTGTATGATGAACAATACCCTTTCCTCCTATAGACTGGTTTAATTCATCTGCAGTTATTTTTCCCATTATTCCAGTTAAAGGGACTAGCTTTCCACCTCCTGTATAAAATTCAGGTGCACCACATTCATCCGTATTAATATGGGACATCTTATGACAATAAATATTTCCATATGAAGGTGTCATAGTTGATAATGCTAAAGCATTTGCTGCAGTTCCAGATGCAGTTGGAAAAACAATTACTTCTTTTTCAAAAATTTCTGAAAACTTATCTTGTAACTCAGTTGATAAAGGATCATTTCCATAAGGAGTACTATCTCCATCATTTGCTTTAAGAATTGCATCTAAAACTTCAGGACATGCGCCCGCAACATTATCTGAGGCGAATTTAACTCGCTCTCTTTTTGTTTTAATTTTAGCCATATTATTGTTTTGGAAAATAATCTTTTAAAGTACCTTCTCTATATACATCTGCGGTACAACAATGAAGTCCTCCACCAAATGCATAAGCATCTCTAAGCTCTACTGGTACTACTTCCATTCCTAATTTATCTAACTGCTCTGCCTGATAGACTTCACTTTTTTCGACACATACTGTTTTAGGATCCAAAACTAATACATTCATTGATAACCAAGTTGATGAATAACATAGAGGCGGTGGTTCATTATGTGCTGGTTGAGCACTATCAACAATTTCCCATCCATTATCTTCAAATAACTTTCTTTGTTCTACTGGTAATCTTCTTTGAGGGTTATTGATAATTAAACCTTCTTTAATTGGAGTAAAGGTTGCATCGATGTGAATTGGATACGGGTCACCTGGAAAATTAACAGCATGAACTCTATGATCTTTATAATGTCTCTTTAGCCAATCAATTCCTTTTAAATTAGTGGTAAAACCGTGTTGAACGACCAGATCTTTTCCAAATCTTAATACATCAGCTGCATCAAACAATGGTTCTTCTTCTGTGGTTACAAAAAATTTATCTTCCGTCCACTCTAATCTTTTTTGAATGCCAATTTTATCTGACAGATAATCTTTTCTATAATCCTTGTCAGTTAACCTCGGTTTTGGTGCAGACTCGTGTCTCATATTAGGGTCTTGATTATAATATTCTTGAAGTAAAGGTCGGTAACAAAGATATTCAAACCAACGACATCGATAACTCATTGTTGCTTCTAACATCTCATTTCCAACAGTAAGCAAAACATCTCTTGGGGGCATACAACCAAACATGGTTTCAGCTTCCCAATCTGGTGTTGATGTTTTTTGATTAAAATCTATTGGTGTTGGTCGATCAACTTTAATTCCTCTTTTTTGAAGCATGCTTGAAAAGTTATCTAATAATTCATTTGCTTTATCGACAGTATCTTTAGTTCGTGGACCAAACTGACCTCTCATATCGCTGTCTTCAGGAACTTTAGCATCTAATGCTGGCTCTGGAGCCGGTATACAAGTGCCATCCGCTCTTCCAACAATTACATGTTTTAACGGATCCCACTCATTCCAACTATTAACAATAGTTTTAGTATCACTCATAAAGATTAGTTTTTTATAATATTATGCTCTGGGCCGAAAGGAAATTTAGTAATATTTTCTGCGCCATCTTTGCCAATCACTAATATATCATGCTCTCTATATCCCCCTGCTCCAGGATTTCCTTCAGGAATCATAATCATTGGCTCCATGGAGACCACCATATTTTCTTCAAGAACAGTATCAATATCTTCTCTAAGCTCTAACCCAGCTTCTCTTCCATAAAAATGAGAAAGTACTCCAAAGGAATGCCCATAACCAAATGTTCGGTATTGCAAATATCCAAGCTCAGCAAATAATTCATTTAGTTCATGACAGATATCAGAACATTTAACACCTGGTTTAATTAATTCTAATCCTCTTTTATGAACTTTAACATTTGCCTCCCACGCCTTAAGACTTTCATCATCAGCATGATCTAAAAATAATGTTCTCTCTAGTGCAGTGTAATAACCTGAAATCATTGGAAACGTATTTAAGGATAAAATATCTCCTTTAATAAGTTGTCTATTAGTTTTTGGATTGTGAGCTCCATCTGTATTGATACCTGATTGGAACCAAACCCAAGTATCCATATATTCAGCACCAGGATAAGTTTTTACAATTTCACGTTCCATCCTATCCCGTCCCGCTATTGCAACTTCAATTTCTGTATTTCCTTCTTTGATATTTTTGACAATTTCTTCACCTCCAAGATCAGCAATTCTTGCGCCATTTCTAATAATTTCAATTTCCTCATTAGATTTAATCATTCTAAGTTGCATTAGATCTTTTGAAACATCACTAAAAACTGAAAAAGCGAAGATAGAACCAATTTTTTCTCTCATATCTAAAGTGACATGATCATTTTCAAGGCCAATATTTTTTGGAGGATCGTCTCGTCCAATAATTGAAACGATTGCTCTTAAAAAATTATCTCTTTTCCAATCAGTATAAATGACATTATCACAATGGGATCTTCTCCAAGGTTGACTAGCATCAATATTTGCTGAAATCGTTGAGATTTTATTTTTTGTTATCACACATCCATAAGGTCTTCCGAATGAACAATAAATAAACCCTGTGTAATAAGCAATGTTATGCATTGAGGTTAAAATAACCATATCCAAGTTATTTTTATCCATTACTGTTCTTAAATTATTTACTCTTCGATCATATTCTGATTTTGAAAAAGGAAGTTTTACCTTCTCTCCATTTTTTAACGTAAAAAAATCTGGTCTTTCCATTTAATTTAAACCTATGTATCTTTTATTCCATCTCATTACTAAGCTGTAATAAGTAAGAGATACAAAAAGAAAAAACCCACCTATAATCGTATTCGTCGTTGGTATTTCATTGATACCAAATAAAGGTAACCAAACCCAAAAGATACCTCCTATAACTTCTGTAAGAGATAACAAGGTAAGTTCTGCTGCTGGAATTGCTTTAGATCCTATTGAATATAAAATTAAACCTAGGCAAACTAAAGTTCCGTGAAGAGAAAATAATGAACTGTTATAGCTTGAAGAAAAGAAAACTAAATCTTTTTGTAAAATAACTATAGATGCAAACATAAAGCAGAAAAAACCAGCAAAAGCAGTTGTTGTAAATTTTGGAGTTTCTTTACGCCATCTTAATGTTACAGAAAATACAGCAAAACCTAATGATGAGGTGATACCAAACACAAAACCTATAAAAGAAGTCTCAGTATTATTTCCTACCGCCATAATAGCAATACCGACTGTTGCAATGATAATTGATATCCAAACATTAAGAGAAATTTTTTCTTGTAAAAATAAAAAAGCTAATAATGCTGTAAAAAAAGGCATAGCTGCAAGACATAATAAAGTAATAGCTGCACTTGTGTTCGTAATTGAAAACATAAATGAAATCATTGCAACCCCGAGCCCCGATCCACCTATAAGACCCGATAAACCCATCTTAAAATAGTTTTTGTAGAAATTTTTTCCTTCTTCAAAAAATAAATAAAGATTTAATAAGATAAATATTGTTAAACCCCGACCAAAAATATACTGCCAAGGGATTAAATGTGGCTCATCCATATATCTAACCACTAAAGGTCCAAACGACCAAATAAGCCCAGCAAACAATACAACTGGAACTGCTATTTTTGGATTTTTAAGTTGAAACATATTGAGATATTTAATTGTAAATAGATTTAACTACAACAAAAATGACAAAGGTTACAACAAGGTACTATTCGATTGGTTGGGGAAAAAGCAATCAACAATTTCACCCTTTTTAAAGTTTGATTTACCTGAGGGTAATAGAGCCCAGATATTAGATTTAACAAACGATTTAATTCTAAACGACTCTTGACCTTGAAGAACCTCAACTTCTATTTTTCCATTTTTAGTTGTGTTTAACTTGCTCTTTGCAAACCTTGTAAAATTTTTCTTCTTAGTAAAATTGCTTTTTAAAATAGCCTTAAAAGGTTTTTCCTCATTCAGTCCGAAAATATATTGGATATAGGGATAGACAAAAAATCTAAAACAAGCAGCTGAGGACATTGGATTACCCGGTAAACCAAAAATTGCTTTTTGTTTTCCCCTAAATTTTGCAAACAGTATTGGTTTTCCTGGTCTTATTGCAACACTTTTAAAATAATTAGATAGTTTAAATGACCTAATAACACTTGGAACAAAATCAAATTTACCTGCTGAGACAGCCCCTGAAGTAATAATAATATCAGTACTAGATTTTAACATCTTAGTTATTTTAGATTTAAAAAGTTTTTCATGATTATCTCTCAATATTCCACCATTTTTAAAATTGAATAAAAAACTTTGATCTAAATTTTTTATATAATGATTATTTGAATTTCTTACTTTCCAATCAGGAACATTATCTGAATTAGAAATTTCATTTCCTGTTGAAAAAAATAAAATATTTATTTTCTTTTTAACTTTAATATTTTTTATTCCAAGTGATTTAAAAGCTAAGATATGATTAGGCTGAATGATTGTATTTTTTTTAACGACTAATTCCCCTTTTTTATAATCAGATCCTTTAAACCTAACATGATTATATTTAGTTTTTTTTTTATTTACTAAAATATATTTTGCATATTCTTTATTAGGAAAAAAAACAATTTGCTCTATTGGAATAATGGTATCTAAACCTTTAGGTATGATTGCACCTGTCATAATTTCAACAGCATTAAATTTACCAATTCTTTTTTTAAAAGGTTTTACGCCAGCTGCAATTGATCCAATAATTTTAAATTTTTGATTAGATTTTTTTTTGATATTTTTTGTATCTTTTGAATTAATTGCAAAACCATCAAAGGCAGCATTATCTCCAGTTGGATAATTTATAGTAGAATATATATTGGATGATGAAACTCTATTTAATGAGTTAATACTTTTAATTTTTTCATCTTTAATCTTAATAATCCCTTTTTTTAAGATATTTTTAGAACTCTTGTAACTAATCATGAAATATATTTTTTAGCTTTTTCTAAATCTTCTTTTGTATTGATATTAAAGAAAGGATCATTTTTTTCAAAGTTCATATTAACTATCTTTACACCAACACTATTTGCCCAATTTTCAACTTTTCTATCTCCATTTTCTAAATCTTCTTCTAATTTATCTATTAAATCAACAGACCATAAGCCAAATATATTATGTCTTGTATTATTGGATTTAATAAAGAAAAGTTTACTTTCTTCAGGTTTAATCTTTTTAAGAAAATCCTCTAATATTTGTTTTTTAAAAAATGGAGTATCGGTTGGAAAAGTAGAAACCCATTGATAATCTTTATTGTTTTCTTTAATCCATTTCATTGCAGACAAAACACCTCCAAGAGGCCCTAAATTATTTTTAAAATCCTTAATTAAGTAAACTTTTTCAGATTGATTAAATTTTATGGGGTTATTGGAGACAATAATAATTTCATTAAATACATCAATAATTTCAGTAAGAACATAATCTATCAATAACTGGTTACCTAATTGAACTTGTGATTTATCTTCTCCAAATCTTTGAGACTTTCCGCCGGCTAGTACTGTGCCTAAAATCTTGCTATGATCCATTTAGAAAATATAAAACATTAAGACTTTAATTAAAGAAATATAATGGATCTTAGAATTTTAGAAATAGCCTCTCATACCGATAACCATAAAGTGCTAGAAAATTTTACACATAAATCAAAACACAAAAATCCTTTGTGTGGAGATGAGATGGAAATTAGCCTAATTGTAAAAAACGATGTGGTAAAAGATATGGGTTATCAATGTAAATCTTGTGTTTATTGCCAAGCCTCGGTTAGCTTACTCTCAAGGAAAATAAGAGATAAAAATGTAGAAGAAATCAAGTCTTTTGCAATCTCGAGTGAAAATTTATTTACCGATGTAAAGACTGTTTTAGAAAAACATTGGAAAGATTTTAAAGAAATTTTAGATAAAAAAAATATTGCAAGGAAAGAATGTTTGTTACTGCCTCTTAGAACAGTTTTAAAAGCTTTAAAAACTTAATGATTAAAATTACTAAACCAATATTACAAAAGGCATTGATTGCAGGTTTTTTTTCTGCTTTTACAATTGGTGTCTTAACCGTTCTTACTTATAAAAGTACATTGGGGTATTTTCTTGCTGGTTCATTTGGTTCTTCAATGGTTTTATTATTTGGTTTTCCAGAAAGTCCATTTGCTCAACCTAAGAATGTTTTTTTTGGCCATCTATTAACAGCATTAGTTGGAGTAATTTTTGTAAACTATATACCTTTACCAATTTATATAAATATTGCACTTGCAGTGGGTGCTGGCGTTTCTTTAATGATTTTATTTAATGTGGTTCATCCACCTGCAGGAGGAAATCCTATTATAGTAATAATTGGAAGTGTTTCTTATGAATATTTAATAAGCCCAATAATTTTTGGTTGCATCATAATTTTATTATTAGCTATTTTAATAAACAAATTTATTCTAAGAAAAAATTATCCGCTAAATTAATTCATGAATTCAAAATATAAGGTTTTAAAATTTAACTCTGGTAAATTTGAAAATATTGAGGATTTAATTTCTATTGAAGAACCATTAGAAATTTCAATAAAATTTAAAGAAAAAGGCGATTGGGTTACAAGAATTTTATCCATTACTATGAGAACTCCTGGTGATGATGAAGATTTAGTAAGAGGTTTTCTTTTCAATGAACAATTAATAAAAGATATTAAAGATATTGATAGTATAGAAAGTTTGGGTGATAAAGTTGGTCAATACAATATTCAAAATAAAATTCTAGCAACTTTAAATAATTCAGAAAATATTAACATCTCAAAGATTAAAAGAGATTTTATGACAAACTCTTCATGTGGTGTTTGTGGTAAATCTTCATTAGATGCTTTAGAAATCATCAAAAAAAATAAGACAAATCCAGATCAGCCTAAAATATCTAAAGAGGTTATAATTAAATCTCCTTATGTACTTAGAGAAAATCAATCTGAATTTAGTAAAACTGGTGGTATTCATGCAAGTGGCTTATTTAAGAGTAATGGTGATTTGATCTCTGTCAAAGAGGATGTGGGTCGTCACAATGCTTTAGATAAGCTTATTGGTTATACTTTGATGAATGGGCAAATTAATCCCTTGAGCCAATTCATAACTTGCTCTGGAAGGCTCAATTTTGAACTAGTTCAAAAGGTTTTAATGACTGATATTGGAATAATGATTGGCGTTGGTGCGCCAACTAGTCTTGCTATAGATTTAGCGAATAAATTTGACATTACCCTTATAGGTTTCGTAAAGAGGGATAGTTTTAATATTTACACAAATAACAAAAAAGTTATTGTGGACTAATAAAAAAAGAGGGTAATTGTGTCAAAAAATATAAGTAATTTGTCAGGTAGAATTGGCTTAAAAGATAACCTATTTAAGCAAATATCTGAAAATACTCTAAGCGATACCCCAAAAGATATAAAAGAAATTGCTAAAGAACATAACTTAGGTGTTTCCACTCTTCATGGTGCTGAAAGTTTCTACGAATTTTTAAGACCTTCTCACAGAGAGAAAAAAGCATTTGTTTGTAATGGAAGTGCTTGTATGTGTGCAGGAACCCAAGAAAAATTAAAAGATACTTTAAAAGAAAAATTAGGTGATGATAAAGTTGGAGAAATGTTTTGCCTAGGACATTGCTATGAAAATAATGCTTTTCATTATGATGGTGAAAACTATGCGGGAAAAGATATAGAAAAAATTGATCAAATTTTAAAAGGTGAAGAAATTAAACAAGATAAATTTTTCTCGAAAAGTTATGCAACAACAAGTTTTTTAATGGATGATAAATTATCATCTACTGATCAATTTAAAGATCAATTAAATAAATTTTTAAAAACAGATAAACAAGAAATTATTAAATCGCTATTAGACTCTAATCTTACTGGAAGAGGTGGTGCTGGATTCCCAACTGGAATGAAATGGGATTTTTGCAGTAAAGCAAAAGGAGATAAGAAATATGTTTTGTGTAATGCAGATGAAGGTGACTCTGGTGCATTTTCAGATAGATACTTATTAGAAGACCAACCATTAAAAGTTATCTTTGGCATGGTTCTTTGTGGAATGGTAATTGGAAGTGATGAAGGTGTCTTATATATAAGAGGAGAGTATCCAAAATCTATTGAAGCTATCAACGGCTGTATCAATGAATTAAAAAAATTAAATTTATTGGGTGATAATATTTTAGGAACAGATTTTTCTTTTGATTTAGGAATTTGTATTGGTCAAGGTGCTTATATTTGTGGAGAAGAAACTGCTTTGATTGCATCTATTGAAGGAAGAAGAGCAGAAGTAGATGTAAGACCTCCATTCCCAGTTACAGAAGGTTTATATAAAAAACCAACAGTTGTGAATAATGTTGAAACTTTAGCAGCAGCAACTGGTATTTTAATTAATGGTTCAGAAAAATTTTCTTCCATTGGAAACAAAAAATCTGCAGGGACTAAACTTGTTTGCCTTGATAGTTTTTTTAATAATCCTGGTGTTTATGAGATTGATATGGGAACACCTATGAAAAAAATATTTAATGAAATTGGTGGAGGATACAAAGAGCCTGTTAAAGCTTTTCAAATTGGAGGCCCTTTAGGTGGAGTTGTTCCATTAAGTGAGATAGAAAATTTGAACTTAGACTTTCAAGAGTTTACTGCAAAAGGTTTTATGTTAGGTCACGCAAGTGTAGTAAGTATTCCAAAAGATTTTTCTATGGCTGAATATATTCATCACTTATTTGAATTCTCAGCTGAAGAATCGTGTGGTAAATGTTTTCCTGGAAGACTTGGATCGTACAGAGGAAAAGAAATGTTTGATCAAGCTAAGAAGAAAACAGCTAAAATTCCTTTGAAATTATTAGAAGAATTATTGGTTACTATGCAAAAAGGTTGTTTATGTGCTCTTTGTGGAGCCATCCCTACTCCAATCCAAAACATCCTAAAATACTTTGGTGATGAAATGAAAAATGATATGGTGAAAGATAATTAATGAGCTCAGAGAAAAGAAAAATAGCTTATATCGACGGAAAACCGTATGAAATCGGTGCTAATCACACATCTATATTAAAATTTGTTAAAAGTTATGTTGGAGAAAAAAAAGTTCCAACTCTTTGTGATGATCCAAATTTAGCTCCTTATGGTGCTTGTAGAGTTTGCTCAGTTGAAGTTGCTTTGGAAAAAGATGGCCCAACAAAAATGGTTGCCTCTTGTCATACTCCAGTTGCTGAAAACCAGCATATCTTTACATCCAATGAAGCTATCACAAGTCTTAGAAAAAATATTGTTGAATTAGTTTTAACAGATCACCCGATGGAATGTGATAGTTGTGAAGTAAATAATAATTGTGAACTTCAAACAGTTGCAAATGATTTAGGAATTTCTGATCATAGATACAATAGTCCTAAACAACATAAAGGAATTCCAAGAGATACTTCTCATGATTATATGAGAATGAATTTAGATAACTGCATTAATTGTGGAAGATGCGTTAGAGCTTGTGATGAAATTCAAGGATCTTTTGTTCTAACAATGAGTGGCAGAGGATTTGAGTCAAGAATTACAACAGATAACGATATGATGTTTGGAGATAGTTCTTGTGTATCATGTGGTGCATGTGCTCATACTTGTCCAACCGATGCTATCTCAGATGTGTTTCAATCAAAATCTGCTGCTGTTGATAAAAAAGTTAGAACCACATGTTCTTATTGTGGAGTAGGATGTAACTTAGAGGCATCCATTAAAGATGACAAAGTAGTTGCAATTGATACTCCTAAACAAACAGAAGTAAATGCGGGTCACACGTGTATCAAAGGTAGATATGCTTTTAGTTTTTATGAACATCCTGACAGATTAAAAACTCCATTGATAAAAAGAAATGGAAAATTTGAAGAAGCTTCATGGGATGAGGCTTACGATTTTATTAAAAAAGAAATGAATAGGATTGTTAAAAATAATGGTCCTGATGCATTTGCAGGTATTTCATCAGCAAGATGTACTAATGAAGAAAATTATGTATTTCAAAAAATGATTAGAGCAGCTGTTGGTACTAACAGTGTAGATTGTTGTGCAAGAATTTGTCACTCACCTACAGCTTGGGGAATGCAACAAACTTTTGGAACGGGTGCTGCAACTAATTCTACTGAAGATATATATCACGCAGATTGTTTTATAGTTATTGGTGCTAATCCAACTAACGCTCATCCTGTAACAGGTGCAAAAATAAAACAGCAAGTGATGAAAGGTAAAAAATTAATTGTACTTGATCCAGTAACTACAGAATTAGCAAAACTTGCAGATTATCATATCAAACTAAGACCTGGAACTAACGTTGCTGTTCTTAATATGATGCTTCACTTTATTATAAAATTAAAATTATATAATAAAGACTTTGTAAGAGACAGAACGGAAGGATTTGATAATTTTTTAAAAGAAATTGAAAGACAAGATGTTGATCACTTAGCAAAAGTTGCGGGTGTGGATAAACAATTAGTTAAAGAAGCAGCTATTGCTTACGCTACTGCTGAAAATTCAATGGAATTCCATGGATTAGGAGTTACTGAACAAGAACAAGGATCAAAAACAGTGATGTTAATTGCAGATCTTGCAATGATTACCGGAAATATTGGTAGAAAAGGTGTTGGAGTAAACCCGCTAAGAGGTCAGAATAATGTTCAAGGTGCAGCTGATATGGGTTGCCAACCTCACCAAGGTGCTGGTTACTTTGAAGTATCAGATGAAAAAAATCAAAAATTTTACACAGAAAAATATGGCGTAACTCATCCTACAAAACCAGGTTTAAAAATTCCTCAAATGTTTGAGGCTGCAATTAATAAGGAATTAAAAGGACTGTGGATTATAGGAGAAGATATAGTTCAAACAGATCCTAACAGTGCTCATGTTGTTGAAGCAATGAATTCTCTAGAGCTACTAGTGGTTCAAGAAATATTTATGAGTGAGACGGCTAAACTTGCAACTGTAGTTTTACCTGGAACAACTTTCCTTGAAAAAGATGGTACCTTTACAAATACAGAGAGAAGAATTCAAAGAGTTAATAGAGCAGTTCCTCCACTACCAGGTACAAAACCTGATGGTGTTATTGTAACTGATATGATGCAAAAACTTGGATTTGATCAACCAACTTATGATGCAGATCAAGTGTTAGCTGAAATTGCTGATGTAGTTCCATTCTTTAAAGGAGTAACCAGAGAAAGACTTGGAAAACTTGGATTACAATGGCCAGTTCAAGAAGATGGAACAGATACACAAATACTTCATACAGAAACGTTTAAACTTGGAAAAGGAAGACTTAAGAATTTTGACTGGAAAGAGTCTAGTGAGATAGAAGCTAATCAAAAAGATTATCCGTTAATTTTAACTACAAGTAGAGTGTTGCAGCACTATAATGCAGCAACTATGACAAGAAGAACTAAAAATATTAATATTGTAGATGAAGATGTGCTCTTAATACATCCTAAAGATGCAGCACATAGAGATTTAAACACAGGAGATATCGGTAGACTTTATTCTGGTAGAGGTGAAGTTGCTTTAAAAGTTGAAGTAACTGATAAAGTTAAAGAAGGAATTGTATTCACTACATTCCACTTCCCGGAACACATGGTTAATATGGTGACTGGTCATGGTAAAGATGAAGAAACTATGTGTGCTGAATACAAGGTATCATCAGTAGAAGTTCAAAAAATTTCAAATCAGTTTAAAACAGAAGTTAAACCAAAAGAAAATCAAGCTGAAGTTAATTAATTAAAATGACCATTGGTTGGCATTTTGATAATACATATTCAAAACTATCTAAAACATTTAGAGAAGAAATAAAACCAACTCCTGTACACGATCCAAATTTAGTAATTTTAAACGAGGAACTAGCAAAAGACTTAAACTTAGATTTTTCAAAAATAGATAATAAAGATTTAGCAAAACTATTTTCAGGAAACGTTTTACCAAATGATACAAACACAATTGCTCAAGCATATGCTGGTCATCAATTTGGTCATTTCACAATGCTTGGTGATGGAAGGGCAGTTCTTCTTGGTGAGCATTTAGTCAATAATACCAAACGTTTTGACATACAGTTCAAGGGTTCTGGTAGAACTTCTTTTTCAAGAAGTGGTGATGGTCGTGCAGTTTTAGGACCAATGCTAAGAGAATATATTATTAGTGAAGCAATCCATGCTTTAAATATCCCCACCACAAGGAGTTTGGCTGTAGTAAGTACTGGAGAAAAAGTAGTAAGAGAAAATTTATTGCCTGGTGCAATATTAACTAGAGTAGCATCCAGTCATATAAGAGTTGGAACATTTCAATATATTGCAGCTAAACAAAATATAGATGATTTAACCACTCTAGTAGATTACACCATTGAGAGACATTACCCACAAATTCAATCTTCTATGAATAAAGCGCTAGATTTATTAAGTCTTGTAATGGAAAAACAATGTCAACTTGTTATCAATTGGATGCGTGTAGGTTTTATACATGGAGTGATGAATACTGATAATATGACTTTATCTGGTGAAACTATTGATTATGGTCCATGTGCCTTTATGGACCATTATGATCCAAAAACAGTATTTAGCTCTATAGATAAATTTGGAAGATATTCATTTTCAAATCAGCCACCCATTACCAAATGGAATTTAGCAAGATTAGCTGAATGTTTAATACCATTAATTGACAAAAATGAAGACCAAGCAATTAAAATAGCAACTGAAATCATTGATAACTTTCAAAATATTTATGAAATTAAATGGCTAAATATGATGAGAGATAAACTTGGTTTATTTGGTGAAGATAAAAATGATTTAGAGTTAATTAATAATTTATTTAATTGGATGCAATCCAATAAAGCAGATTACACTAATACTTTTTGCTATTTAATGAATATTAGTTCTATTCAAGATCAAATTTACAAAGATAAAGATTTTATAGACTGGTCAAAGAATTGGGAAAAACGAATTTTAATTAACGGTGGGTCTAAAGAAAATTCTCTAGAACTTATGAAAAAAAATAATCCTATTGTTATTCCTCGAAACCATAAAGTAGAGGAAGTCTTAGAGGCTGCAAATAATAATGATCTAAAACCAATGTATGAGTTATTATCGATTCTGAAAAAACCTTATACAAAACAAATTAATATTGAAAAATTTCAAACACCATCTAACAACCAAAATTACCAAACTTTTTGTGGAACTTAAAATTATAAAACGTAAGGTTCAGGTCTAGCACTATTTCCAAGTACTCTTTCAACTGCAAAATCACTAATATCAATTGTCTGGTAAGAGCCAGTTGTTATTAATTCAGTTAATGCTCTACCAATTCCTGGGGCTTGCATCAATCCTCTACCAGTAAAACCAGATGCCATGTAAACATTATCAAACTTTGGATGTTTGCCTACAACTGCGTTGTTATCTAGTTTATTACAGTCATAAAAGCCTGCCCAACCACCTGTAAGTTTTAACTCTTCAAATGCTGGTATTCTTTGTGCTAATGCAGGCCATACTAGTTCTTCAAAATCATTCCAAGCTGGTTCCAAATCAGTAGCATCAAAGACTGAATTTGGTGATCCCGCTAAATATTCTCCACCCTCTGGTCTCCAATAAACTCCTGTTGTTAAATCACCAGTTAAAGGCATCTCTTTTATATACTTCGGGCATTTTACTCTGAAAACAGTATGTTTTTGAGGAACCACCGGAATGTCTTCTAAAAGTTCCTTAGTCCAACATCCTGCTGCCGATACAATTGTTTTAGCTTTAATTTCAGAAATACTTTTTACTTCACCTTTAATAAATTCAGCTCCAAGTTCTATTGCTTTACTTTTGAGTGCACTATGAAACATAAATGGGTCTATCCATCCTTCACTTTGATTATCTGTATAAGTTGCTGTTTCGATACCTTCGCTGTTAATATATGGAAAAACTTTAGATAACTCTGAACCTTTAATATTTTTTGTTCCAGCTTCACATGCTTTATGGTTTTCTAAAGCCCTATATTGTTCTTCAGCATGTTCAGGACCAAACATCAATAAATATCCATTGGTAACCATACTTGCAGTAGGGTTAGGATTTTTTTCAGTTTTTAGAAGATCAGGAATTTGAAAAATAAATTCTCTAGCAAACTTACCAAGTAAAATATTTTCTTTTTGAAAAAATTGTCTTCTAAATCCCCCTAATGATAAAGGAAATGAAGCTGTTTTATAAGTTGGGTCTCTTTCTATTACTTTTACTTTTCTACCTTCTTTAGATAGAAAATAGGCTGTAGCAGCCCCTATGATACCCCCACCAATTACAACTACATCATCCATATTTAATTTAAAATAATTAAACTTATATTGAGCACTAGTGCAAAGCAGCACCAAAGTAAATATGGAATCATCAAATAAGCACTTATCATCTTGACGCGTCTAAACCTTAAAATAAGATTGATAATCAATGCTATTAATATGACTAATACAACTAAAGCCAAAATCATATTATGAAGTGCAAAAAAAATTATACTCCAAGTTGCATTAAAAACTAAATGTATGAAATAAATATAAATCGTATTCATTTCTTTATTTTTTGTATGCCAATAAAGCCATATCGAAATAGTCATCATTAAGTAAAGAATAGTCCACACAGGACCAAACACCCAATCCGGAGGATTAAATACTGGCTTATTCAATAATGAATACCAAGGATTCATAAAATTAATTGTTGCTAAACCTCCGATTAAGGAAGCTGAAAAAGTAATGAGAAGAAAGAGTATAAATGTTAATAATTTATTTTTAATCATGTTAATAATACATAACAAAAAATGAGCAAAAAAACTATTTGGATAACTGGTGGTAGTACAGGAATTGGTAAAGCCTTAGCAATTAAATTTGCTAACAAAGGTTGGAATGTTGCTGTATCTGCAAGAAGAGTTGAACTTTTAGATGAGCTTTCAAAAAATTATGAAAATATTTCATCATTTCCTTTGGATGTAACTGACAAAACAAAATGCATAGAAGTTTTCAATCAGATTAAAACTAAGTTTGAAAATATTGATATATGTTTTTTTTCAACTGGTACATGGAATCCAAAAAAAGAAAAAGAAATTGATGTTGAGCAAATGGAAGATGTTTTCAAAGTAAATTTTTTTGGAACAGTAAACTCAATTAAAACAGTGGAACAATATTACAGAGAAAGAAAAAATGGTATAATTACTATAGTTTCATCTATCGCTGGTTATAGAGGATTGCCTAATTCAACAGGTTATGGGCCATCAAAATCTGCACTAAATAATTTAGCAGAAAGTTTATATTTTGATTTTCAAAGATTTAATGTTCGAGTTTGTTTAGTTTCTCCTGGTTTTATTAAAACACCAATGACTGATAAAAATGATTTTAAAATGCCATTTTTAAAAACACCTGAATTTGCAGCTGATCAAATTTATGATGGCTTGATAAATAAAAATGTTTTCGAGATTCATTTCCCAAAAGCACTTACTTTAACTTTAAAGTTCTTTAGTTTTCTTCCAAGTAAACTTTATTTTAAATTAGTAGGGAAGATGACTAAGCATCAAAAGAAATAATTAATCTTTAACAAATACAACTGTTAACTCAGCTACTTTAAATCCAAACTTGGTCATTGTAGCTCTGTTGATTGCAACTCTTTCATCTTGTTTAAAGATCCAATCGTCAAAAGTAATCTTCAATTCTTTTCCTTTAACTGGAACTAATAAAACATACTCAAATTTAAATGCAGGTCCGTAAGAATAGCCTATTGCTTTTCCAACAACATCCCCTGCTGTGCCTTCATAATTATGTTCATCTATTTTGGTAATTGTCCACTCACGATCTTGAACTTCTCCATCATCCCAATTAAATTTTTCTTTTAAAATTAATTGTTTGCCATCCCATGTTCCATCTAAATCAGCTGAGAATTGTCGTGTAACTTTTCCAGATCTATTTTGCAAAACACCCCAAGCTTTAACATTTCCTGTTAGATATTCTTCAATAATTAATCGCGGCTCTTTATCTTTAAAATCTTCTGGTTTCATAGCACTATTTTTTGAGCAACTTGTAATTAAGAATGCCAAAATTATCAACGAAATTGACTTAATTATTTTCATTTTAGTCCTTTTATTTATTCTGCATTGAGAATTGAATCAAATCAATATTCTTAGATTTAAATCCAGCTTCACAATAAGATAGGTAAAATTCCCACATTCTCTTAAAAGTTAAATCAAATCCTTGATCTTTAATTAAACTCCACTTTTTATTAAATTCATCTCTCCAAATTGCCAATGTATCGGCATAATGATTTGCGTATGAGATATAAGAATTCACACTTAGTCCATTCTTAGAAACTAATTTATTGATAGTATTTTTATTTGGCAGAAATCCACCTGGAAAAATATATTTTTGAATAAAATCTTGTTTATTTCTATACCGATCGTACAAACTATCATCAATTGTGATCGCTTGTATTGCAGCTTTTCCTCCATCAGACAAATTATCTTTAATAGTTTTAAAATAACTCTCTAAATAATTTTGTCCTACAGCTTCAATCATTTCAATTGATGCAATCGAATTATATTTACTATTTAAATCTCTATAGTCTTTAATTTCAATATTTACTTTTTCATTAAGACCACAATTATGAATTCTCTCTTTAGCATATTCATATTGTTTTTTTGAAATTGTAATACAGTCTAATTTGACGTCGTAATTTTTTCCTAAGTATTCGGCAAATCCACCCCATCCACAACCTATTTCTAAAACTTTATCTCCGTTACTAGGCTGAATTAAATTTATCAATTTTTGATATTTGTTGTTTTGAGCCTGATCTAAATCTTTATTTTGCTCATCAAATATTGCACTAGAATATGTTAGAGTTTTATCAAGCCAAAGAGAAAAGAAATCATTTCCAAGATCATAGTGTTTAGCTATATTTTCTCTGCTTCTGCTTTTTGTATTTTTAATAAACTTATTTTTTATAAAATTTAAGAATTTTAAATCCAATATTCCTGAAAATTTATGAATAATAGTTATGTTTCTTGCTGCTAATTCAATTAGATTAGATAGGTTACTTGTTTCAAACTCATTTCTCATATAACACTCGGCTAAACCAACGCTTCCTCCTTTAATTAAATTATAATTAAGAGCTGAAGATTTAATTTTTAAATCCGCTTTGAGTTTATCATCATAATTACCAAATTTTAAAAGTTCTCCAGAGGATGAGGTGATTTCCAAATAACCAACATTTATTTTTTTTAGAATATTAAAAATTATTTTGTCAGCAATTGTGTATAAAATCATTAATTCTCAATAGTTATATTATTTTTAATCTTGATTTTCTTTTTTATGAATTTAATTCCTTTTGCCCAAAGTTTAAACGCTTCAAAATGTATCGCTAAAATAATTTTAAAAGTCATTATTGGGTGTTTTAAGTAAGATTTAATCAGATGTTGTGTATTAAAATCACTTCTAGTTCCATCTTGAGAAGCATATAAGATTTGATCCTCACTATCATATTGATCAATTATCACAGATATTTTATTTCCAGGTTTTAATAACCTAAAAAAATAATTACAATTCATCTCAATAAATGGTGAAACATGAAATTTTTTAGAACAATTGTTTTGTACCAGATTGGCATCCTTTGTTACTTTGAATATATATGTGTGTTGTTCACCAAAAGTGTTTTTTACCTCATACAAAATTGAAATTAACTGATCTTGTAAATTATAAATATAAAAAACACTTAAAGGATTAAATACAAATCCAAAAATTCTTGGATAACACAAAATTTTAATTTTAATATCTTTGGTTTGAATATTATTTTTTTCTAAATTTTTTTTTACCCATGAAGTTAAGGAAGATCCATCTCTATCGCCGTGATCTTTTTCATAAAAACTGATTAAATTGAATTTATTATAAGAAAAAAAATTTACTTTTTTGTCTAAAATTTCTAATTCAGAAAGGTCTATTAACAACGAAAAAACTTTATATTTGAAATAATGAACTTTAGGCTTAAATCGTTTATGTATTACTTTACCGTTATAAATAGCTGAATTAATCATTTAAAGATCTAAGCATTTCTATGGAGGATTTTATTCCATCTTCATGAAAACCGTAACCAAAATAACTCCCACAAAAAAGTAAATCTTTTTTATTTTGTAAATTAACTAACTCAGATTGTGCATCTAATGCTTGTTGATCATAATAAGGATGAGTAAATTTAACAATTTTTAGTATTTTACTCTCATCAATCTCAAAATAAGGATTAAGAGTTAAAAAAATATCCTGATCACATTTAAGATTTTGCAAAAGATTTAACCAATAAGTAATGGAATTTTTTTCTATATCTTTATCATTTATCAATGAATTCCATGAGGACCATGCTTTTTTATTTTTTGGCATCGCTCTTTGATCAGTATGAATGTAAGCGATATTTTCCTTATAACTAAAATTGGATAAAATTTTGATTTCTTCATCAGTAGGATTTTCAATCAATTTTAAAGCTTCATCTGCGTGAGCTGCTATTATAACTTTATCGTAATCAAAAAATTCACTTTCACCACCATAATATAAATCTATTCCTTTAGATTTTCTTTTTACTTTTTTTATTTTATAATTTTTGAAGTATTCACCACTTATTTTTGAAATTATTTTATTAACATAAGTTCTGCTTCTATTGGTTACTGTATACCACTGAGGTCTATTTTTTAATTTAAACAGCCCATGATTTTGAAAAAATTTTAAAAAAAAAGTTATTGGCATCTTGCTAGCTTCATAAGGTGGCATAGACCAGATTGCAGACACCATCGGAATTATATGATAATCAATAAATGTTTTTGATAGTTTATTATTTTCTAAATATTCACCTAACGTTAATTTTTGATCTGTAACATTTATTTGATCACTATTTTTATAAAATTTTATGATATCAAAAAACATTCTTAAAAAATTAAAATTGAATAAATTAGATCTATTAGAAAAAATTCCATTCAAACCTTTGCCACAGTATTCAAAATTGGTGTTTTCTACTGATACAGAAAAGGACATATCACTCTTTTCAATCTCAACATCATTTTCTTTAAAAAACTTAATTAAATTTGGGTAAGTTTGAAAATTGAATACGATAAAACCAATGTCAACTGATACTTTCTTTTCACCAAAAATTAAATCTATTGTATGAGAATGACCGCCAAAATGATCTTCTTTCTCAAAAAGATCTACGTGATGTTTTTTTGATAAATAATAAGCAGCACTTAAGCCTGATATACCAGAACCAACTACAGCAATTTTCATTAATGATTATGCCGCGTCTTCTTTAAACTCATCCATACTTGGACAAGTACAAAAAATATTTTTATCTCCATAAACATTGTCCACTCTTGCAACTGGTGGCCAAAATTTATTTGTTTTTAAAAACTTAGCAGGATAAGCAGCTTGCTCTCTAGAATATTTATGATCCCATTCATCTGATGCAAGTTCTATATCCGTATGAGGAGCATTCTTAATAGGATTATCTACTTTATCAAACTCACCAGACTTGATCATATCGATTTCAGATTTGATATTTATTAAAGTATCACAGAATCTATCAAGCTCAGATAAACTTTCACTCTCTGTTGGCTCAATCATCATAGTTCCTGCAACTGGCCAAGACATTGTTGGTGCGTGGAAACCATAATCAATTAATCTTTTTGCAATATCTTCCTCGGTGATACCTGTCTCACTCTTAATAGATCGAATATCAATAATACATTCATGAGCAACATTGCCGTTTGAGCCTTTATAAAGAATTGGAAAATGATCTTTAAGTCTATGAGCAATATAATTTGCATTTAAAATTGCAACTTGAGTAGCTAGTTTTAAACCTTCAGAACCCATCATTTTAATGTACATCCAAGAAATTGACAAAATACTTGAGCTTCCCCAAGGTGCAGCAGAAACTGCTCCTATTCCAGTAGCGGGTCCGCAATCTTTAACAACTGGATGATTAGGCAGATAAACTTGTAAGTGTCTTTTGCAGGCAATAGGTCCCATTCCAGGTCCTCCACCACCATGTGGAATACAGAATGTTTTATGTAAATTTATATGACAAACGTCAGGACCAAAGTTTCCTGGTCTTGCTATTCCAACAAGTGCATTTAAATTTGCACCATCCATGTAAACTTGACCGCCATGTTTATGTATAAGCTCACAAATATCTGTAATTTTTTCCTCAAATACACCATGAGTAGATGGATATGTGACCATTAATGCTCCCAGATTTTCAGAATGTATTTCTGCTTTTTTCTTTAAATCATCAAAATCAACATTTCCCTCTTTATCACAATCAACAACTACAACTTTCATTCCAACCATCTGTGCACTAGCGGGATTAGTTCCATGGGCTGAGCTTGGTATTAAACATATATTTCTGTTTTCTTCACCTCTATCTATATGATATTTTCTAATGACCATTAATCCCGCGTACTCTCCTTGAGCACCTGCGTTAGGTTGAAGTGAAACACCAGAAAAACCAGTAATTGATCTTAACCAATTTTTAAGATCAGTGAATAATGCCCTATACCCTTCCATTTGTTCTACAGGCACAAACGGATGAGGTTCGGCTAATTCTCTCCATGATATAGGTATCATTTCTGCAGTAGCATTTAATTTCATGGTACATGAACCAAGTGCAATCATAGTTCTGTTAAGAGCTATATCTTTATCTTCTAATTTTTTTAAATATCTAAGCATCTCAGTTTCAGAATGATATGAATTAAAAACAGGATGTTCCAAATATTTTGAAGTTCTTAATAAATTTTTTGGTAAATTAGGCAAACTTACTGTTGGATCTTCTTTTTTAATTGATTCAGCTGCATTAAAAATGTTCAATAATTGATTTACTCTATAAACATTTTTCTTTTCATCAAAAGAAACTGCTAACATTTCAGAGCTTACTCTTCTGATATTTACTTTTTGATCTAAAGCATTTTTATAAATTTGATCAGTTTTATCCTTTGTTACAATTGTAACTGTATCAAAGAAATGGTCTGAATAAATTTCATATCCAGATTGTTTTAATTTATCTGCAAAATTTTTAGCTAATTGCGAGACTCGCTCTGCAATAGTTTTTATTCCATCTGGCCCATGGTAAATGGCATATGCAGCTGAAACAATTGCTAACAATGCTTGCGCTGTACAAATGTTACTTGTCGCTTTATCTCTTCTAATGTGTTGTTCTCTTGTTTGAAGCGATAATCGATAAGCTTTATTTCCATGTCTATCAACCGACACACCAATAATTCTTCCTGGCATAGATCTTTTAAACTCATCTTTAGTTGCAAAAAAAGCTGCATGAGGTCCACCATAACCCATTGGAATCCCAAACCTTTGTGAGCTTCCAACTGCTATGTCTGCACCCAATTCTCTTGGGGTCTTAAGTAGTGCTAAAGCTAATAAATCAGAAACTAAAACAGCTTTTCCATTTTTTTTATGAATTTTGCTAATCGCTTCGCTTGGATCTTTGATGTCTCCTAAAGTACCTGGGTATTGAAGAATTCCACAAACCAAGTCTTCTTTTAATTGATCTAATACTTTATCCTCATTACCAACAAGCACTTTTAATCCCATTGGCTCTGCTCTTGTTTGAATTACATCAATTGTTTGTGGATGACAATTTTCTGAGACAAAAACTAAATTACTATCTTTTTTATTCAATCTATGACTTAATCCCATAGCTTCTGCAGCTGCTGTTCCTTCATCTAATAAAGATGCGTTTGCAATATCCATGCCAGTAAAATCCACAATCATTTGTTGGAAGTTTAAAAGCATTTCTAATCTTCCTTGCGCCACTTCAGGCTGATAAGGAGTGTAAGAGGTATACCATCCTGGATTTTCTAAGATATTTCTTAAAATCACATATGGAGTGTAAGTTCCATAATATCCCATACCAATAAAATTTGAATAAATTTGATTTCTTTTTGAAATTGCTTTTAATTTTCTTAACGCTTCATACTCAGAGTTAGACTCACCTATGTTTAATTCATCTTTCAATTGTATCTTTTCCGGAACTGTGCTTTTAATTAAATCATCTAATGATTTATAATTAAGCTCTTTCAGCATTTTATTTTGATCTTCATCTGAAGGTCCGATATGTCTTTTTAAAAAATCCTTTTGTGAATTATGTAACATTAGCTAGTACTCTCCTTTGCAAATTTATCATATTCTTCTTTATTCATTAAGCTGTCCATCTCTGAACTATCTTTTAACTTAAGTTTAAAAAACCAAGCTGAGCCCTCAGGATCTTCATTAATCTTTGCAGGATCATCTACAATTGATTGGTTAGTGTCTACCACTTCACCACTTACAGGAGTATAAACATCACTTGCAGCTTTAGTAGACTCGACTACTCCCGCAGTTCCATCTTTTTCAACGTTTGATCCTTTTTCAGGTAATTCAGCAAATACTATATCACCTAACATTTCTGTTGCATGTTTTGTAATTCCAATAGTGGCAACATCTCCTTCTACTGTAATCCATTCATGTTCTTTAGAAAATTTAACTTCACTCATTAGTTTACTCCTTTCACGTAACTTTTTTTATAAAATGGTAATCCACAAATACTTGCAGAATGTTTTTTTCCTCTTACTTCTAATAAAATTTTAGTATCAATTTTGGAAAATTCTTTATCAATATAACCCATTGCTATTGGACCATTGACACTTGGGCCATAAGTTCCACTAGTTACCTCGCCAATAGGTTTTTCTGCCTCATTAAAAATTTTAGTTTTTTCTCTAGCAATTAATCTACCCTCTGGCTTAATTCCAACTCTAATTTTTGAAGTACCCTCTTTTATTTCTTTCATAATTTTCTCTGAACCTACAAATCCACCATTAGAAATTCTTTCTTTAGAAATTGCCCACTTCAAGTTTGCTTCAATTGGTGTTTTTTCTGTATCAAGTTCATGTCCATATAAGCACAAACCAGCTTCTAATCTCAAGGTATCTCTTGCCCCAAGTCCTATTAGTTGTGCTCCATTTTCAATTAAAAACTGAGTAAATTCTTCAGCTAATTCATTTTTAATAGATATTTCAAAACCATCCTCTCCAGTGTAACCAGATCTTGTAGCAAAAACTTTTGTGTCTTTATAATCAAACCAATTCCCAGTCATAAAATTGAGTTTTTCAACGCCATCAATTATTTTATTTAGAATCTCAACTGACTTTGGACCTTGTATTGCAATTAATGATCTTTGATCGTCAAGAACCATTTCATATTTATCTTTCAGTAAATTAGATAAAATTTTAAAGTCATTGTCTTTGCAGGCTGCATTTAAAATAATTAAATATCCTTTTTCAATTTTTGTGATTATTAAATCATCATAAATTCCAGCATTATCATTCATCAAAAAACTGTATTTAGAGCAATTTTGTCTTAAATTTTTTAAATCTAATGGAAAAATCTTTTCTAAATCATCAGTCAATTTATCATCACCATAAATATATAATTGCCCCATGTGAGAGACATCAAAGATTCCTGCATTTGATCTTGTAAATTTATGTTCTTCAACTATTCCTTTGCTATATTGAATGGGCATTTCATATCCAGCAAATTCTACAAATTTAGCTTTATTGTCTTGGTGAAGTTTATTTAAAGATGTTTTTTTTATTTCCATACTAACTCTTCGTACCCATCTGTATATTTGCCTGAGAGTTTTGCTCCTTCGGCGAGAATTGAATCTCTTTCCAGAGTTAATATGTTACGGTCCTTTTTACCTGAGAGTTTCCTGGGTGGTTGCTCCTTCGGTGCTACAAAGTTTGTAGACTCTCCCGTTAAAAGTAATTTATCAATTATACAAGAATGGTCAATTAGAAATACTTTTTTTATTCTTAGATAATAATGAATAAAACTGTATTAAAACGGCAAAAAGAATTATTGCTCCACCTATCAGTCCATATATTGAAGGTCTTTCACTTACAAATATGAAAGCCCAAATGGGACCAAGCACTGATTCTGATAACATAATTATTCCAACCATTGCAGAAGGAGTTGTCCTTGCACCAGTTGTAATAAATATAAAACCTAACCCCACTTGAAAACAACCAGCTAAAAAACCTAAAAAAATATCATGTGGTGAAATCATAATTTTTGTTGATAAAAAATAACCGATCAAACAAGAACATATTCCAGCATAAAATTGTGCTGGCACCATATCAACAGATGGAAATTTTCTGACAATCATAATTAAGATTGCAAAAGTAATTGGCATTGTAAAAGCTGCTAAATTTCCAGATAATTCTCCTGGCGATAATGAATTACCGACCATTAACAATACGCCAGCCATAGCAAGAATAATTGATGTCAAAGTAATTGCCAAAATTTTTTCTTTTAAAAAGAAGTATCCAAATATAGCTAGAAATAAAATTTGAAGAGAAATGATAAAATTCGTATTAGCAACTGTTGTATTATACATTGCAAACACATAGCCACAGAAACCAAATGACAAAATAATTCCACCTATTAACCCTGGTAACCCTGAGTCTTTAAAAGCTTTAAATGTTTTTTTTCTATAACTAATAATTAAAAATGATAGAACGGTTAACGAAAAAAATAAGGATCGCCAAAACAAAATTTGCCATAAAGTTGCTCCTTCAAATGACTTTACGATCAGTCCACCAAAACTTAAACTAAATGCTCCAAGAAATACCAATAATGGTCCTGGAAATTTTGTAATTATGTTCATTAAATTTGTGAAAGTAAATTTTGAGTTTCCATCTCATACAACTTAAATAAAGTTTCTGCATCAGATAATTCAATTTCTTTAAACTTTATTTTGGATCCAGGTGATATTTGAACTAACCTATCATAATCAACACTAGCAACGACTGCAATTTTTGGATATCCACCAATTGTTCCATGATCGGATAGCATTATAATTGGGTTGCCGTCTGCCGGGACTTGAATAACACCTTTTAACAAGCCTTCAGATTTAATATTAGTATTTACTACATTTTCTATCTTAGGCCCTTCTAACCTCATTCCCATTCTGTCAGATAATTTTGAAACAGTATATTCTTTTTCTAAGAAAACTTTTTTTCCTTCTTCTGAAAAATAGTCAAAGTTGGTTCCTTTCATTATTCTAATATTTTCTATTTTTGAATTTAGATAACTTATTTTTTTCTTATTTATATTTTTATTAATGTTTGAAATTTTAATTTCTTGATCATTTTCTAATTTTTTTCCATCATTGGAACCAATATTTGCTTTTGTATTAATTGAACAACTGCCCCATTGTAGTTTTAAATCAAAACTACCTGAAATAGCTAAATAACCATAAACAGATTTATTTGTTGATAAAATATTAATCTCATCTTCATGTTCTAACTGATAAGTTTCATAACAATTTCCCTCAATTTTATTATCTTTTTGTTTTATGTTAAAAACAACGTCCCCAGTTATAACGATATTAATTTTATCTCCATAAAACTTTAATAATGGGCCCTGGTAAGCAAATTCAATAGCTGGTAAATCTAATTTATTGCCCACCAACTTATTCGCTAATAAATAATTTCTATTATCCATCGCTCCGCTAAACGGAATACCAATATGATATAAATTATTTCTACCTTTGTCTTGAAAGGTTGTATTAATACCGGCTCTTATTACTTTAAAATAATTATTACTCATTATAATTTTTGTATTCTTCAAGTGTAATTTGTTTGAATTTAACTGTGTCTCCAGGATTAATTAAATTTGGTTCTTTTTGTTTAGAGCTATCAAACACTTCTAATGGCGTATTGCCAATTATGTTCCAACCACCTGGGCTTTCAAATGTGTAAATATTAGCAAACTGTTCTGTCATGCCGACTGATCCTTTCGGAACTTTTACTCTTGGTGTTTCTAAACGTTGAGCTCTCATTTGCTCATCTAAATCACCTAAAAAGGGCATTCCAGCAATAAACCCTGTCATATAACAAAAAAATTCTTTATTAAAAAAATTTTCTAAAATCTCATCTCTTTTTAAATTTAATTTTTTTTCTAATCGCTCCATATCTAAAGAGAAAGATTCATCACAACAAACTGGTATTTCTAAATTTTTACTTATCGATTTTGAAGTCTCACTCTGAGTAAGTTTTTCAATTTCTTCTTTAATTTTGTTGAAACTTGTAAGATTTAGATCATAAGAAATTATCAATTTGTTATAAGAGGGGGTAAGGTTGTTAATTCCTTTGATATTCTTTTCTCTAATAGTGTTAAAATATTTAATCACTTCAGAGTTAATCTGTTTATTCACCTCAGCTCCAAAATCACAATAAAGTGCTGCGTCACCAAGATTTGATATATTTTTTATCATGCCATGTTATACTTCAACAATTAAGACTATGGAAATTAATATAAATTGTGATTTAGGTGAAAAATCTAAACATCATTCTAATAAGTATGATCCAGATTTACTTGAAATAGTGAATTCAGCTAATGTGGCTTGTGGATTTCATGCAGGCGACGATGAGTCAATGAATCAAGTGGTTCAAATATCAAAAAAAAATGGTGTAAGTATAGGGGCACATCCATCATTTAATGATCCTGAAAATTTTGGAAGACAAAGAATGAATTTATCTTCAGAAGAAGTTAGGAAATTAATTATTGATCAATATGAAATTTTGCAAAAGATTGCTCAGGATCATGGAGAGAATGTTACTCACATTAAACCTCATGGTGCACTTAATAATATGGCCTGTGAAGATATTGAATTGGCAACAACTTTAGCAAAAGCAATAAATGAAATTAGTAAAGATTTAATTTATTTAGTTCCAACAGGATCAAAAATGGAAGAAGCAGCAAAAAAACTTGATATGAAAATTGCGTGTGAAATTTTTGCGGATAGAAATTATGAAGATGATGGAAATTTAGTTTCCAGAAAAAAACCACATGCACTAATTACAGATCCAGAGGAAGCTAAAAAACACGTGTTAAACATGGTTAAAAATCAGTCACTTAATTGTCACAGTGGAAAGCAAATACCTTGTGAAATTGACTCTGTATGCATACATGGAGATAATGAAAGTTCGCTTGCTACAGCAAGATCAATTAGAGAAAATTTAATTGAAAATGGACTTAAATTAAAACCTTTAAGCCAAATGGAGAAATTTTTATAATGATTAAAAAAATATTTGTCACATTACTATTTGTTTTATTTACTTCTAACGCAATTTCAGCAGGAAGTAGTTCAGACACAACAACTAAGAAGGTAAAAACAGATTATGATAAAGCAGTTGCTCATGTTAAATCTGCAAAAAAATACGAAAAAAAAGGTAAGTTAGAAAAAGCTAAAAAAAGATATGAAAAAGCTCAAAAACTTCTTCTAAAATCAAATAAAAAAAAACCTAATCAAGCAGATACTCTTAACTACCTTGGATTTACTACAAGAAAACTTGGTGATTTTGAAAATGGAGAAAAATATTATCTCCAAGGACTAGCAATTAAACCAGATCACATTGGAATAAATGAATATCTAGGTGAATTATATGTTGTTACCAATAGAATGGATTCGGCTAAAGAAAGACTTAAAGTATTAGAAACTTGTAACTGTGAAGAATATAAAGAGTTAAAAGAAATAATAGAAGGAACAAAGAGATCTAAATACTAATTTAATGCTAGACATTCAAAATCCATCAGAGGCAAGAAAAGTCATAAGAGAAAATAATTACACAGAACAAACTGCAGGTGCTGCAAATAAATATGTTCAAGGAAATCTTTGTATATTACCAAGCAAATATGCAATGGACTTTGCTTCTTTTTGTCAAAAAAATCCAAAACCTTGTCCATTAATTGGATTTGGCACAAAAGGAGATCCTTCCTTAAAAGATCTAGGTGATATTGATATCAGAACTGATGTTCCTCAATATAGAGTATGGGAAAAAGGAAAATTAATTGATGAGCCATATGATATTAAAAAATATTGGAATGAAGATTTAACAACTTTTGTTCTTGGTTGTTCAATGTCTTTTGAATTGCCTTTAATTGAATCTGGTATCCCAATTCAACATATAGAAAATAATACTATTGTTCCAATGTATAAAACTTCAATTGATTGTGAACCTGCAGGACAATTTTCAGGAAAACTAGTTGTATCTATGAGACCATTAAATTCAAAAGATACAATTAGATCAATTCAAATTAGTTCAAGATTTCCAGCTGTACATGGTGCACCTGTTCACATTGGAAATCCTGATGAAATTGGAATTAAAGATATTATGAAACCAGAATATGGGGATCCACCAAGAGCAATAAAAAATAATGAAATGCCAGTATTTTGGGCATGTGGAGTAACACCTCAATCAGTTTTAGAGAATTCAAAACCAGACTTTTGTATTACTCACAGTCCCGGTAAAATGCTTATTACAGATAAACTAAATAACGATCTTGCTGCTTTTTAATTAATTTCCTAAAAAAACTTTAGTAACTTTTTCATTATCAATTAAATCTTCTGATTTACCATCGATAACTAACCTTCCACTTTCTAAAACATACCCCCTATCAGCCATACTCAATGCAAGTCTTACATTTTGCTCTACAAATAAAATTGAAGTTCCCTGTGAAACTATAACTTTAAAAATTTTAATTAAGTCTTTCATAACCATTGGGGATAAGCCTAAAAAAGGTTCATCAACCATTAAAAGTTTTGGCAAACCCATTAAACCTCTTGCTATAGCTAACATTTGTTGCTCACCACCAGACATTGTTTTTGCTAACTGATCTGATCTAGTTTTTAACTTTGGAAAGATTGTATAAACTTTATTTAATGTATGTGATAACTTTTCTTTCGCCCTTGGATGCCAAGCACCCAATAAAAGATTTTGTTTAACAGTGAGATGAGGAAATACCCTTCTTCTTTCAAGCACATGTGAAATTCCTAACTCAGTTCTTTTATAAGTTGGAATATTTGAAATTAAAGTATTATTAAAAGTAATAGACCCTTTTTTATGTTCAACTAAATTACTTATAGTATTTAAAACAGTACTTTTGCCAGATCCGTTTGGTCCTAAAAGTGCAACCATTTCAGCGTTATTTACGTTTATTGAAACGTCCCAGATAACCTGGAAATCATCATACAAAACATCAATATTTTTTACATCAAGCAGCATCAAATGTTCCTAAGTAAGCATCTATTACTTGTTTATTATTTTGAATTTCTTTTGGTTCTCCAAACGCAATTCGTTTTCCTTGATCTAATGCAAGAACATTATCTGAAATTTCCATTATAATATTAATGTTGTGCTCGATTGTAATAATCGTTACCCCTGTCTTTTTTAATTTCTTAACAAGTTCAACAAGTCCAGGAATAGTTTTTTGATCTACACCTCCAGTTACTTCATCCATTAAAAGAAGTTTAGGATCTATAGCCATTGCTCTAGCCATCTCCAATCTTTTCCTTTGTCCGGTTGATAATTCTTTTGCAAAATGATGTCTTTTTTCAATCAAATCTACAAAGTCAATAATCTCTAGTGCTCTATCTCTTGCTCTTTTAATATCTTTTTCTTTGACAAACGCACCTATCATTACATTTTCAAGCAATGTTTGGTCTGCAAATGGTTTTAGTTTTTGAAAAGTTCTCCCAACTCCAAGGTTGCTAATTTTATCAGGACTAATCCCAAAAATATTTTTTTCAAAAAATTTAACTTTTCCTGCATCAGGTTTGGTGAAACCAGTTATTAAATCAAATAAAGTGGACTTTCCTGCACCATTAGGTCCAATCACTCCCAATATAGAACCTTCTTCAACATCAAAAGAAATATCTTTATTTGCATGAATACCACCAAACGATTTACTTAAATTTTCAACTGTTAATATTTTCATCGTTGTTTATTTCTTTCTAAAATATTTTTTGGAATAAAAGAGATCAGACCATTGGGTCTAAAAATACAAATGATCATTAATATCAAACCATAAAGTATTAAATCAACAGCACCACCTGTGCCTCCCAAATAAATTCTTGAATATTCAGAAATTGGCACAAGAATTGCTGCGCCAATAATTGGACCCCAAACATTTCCAATGCCACCTAGTACTGTAATTAATAAAACTATAATTGATATCTCAATATTGAACACTCTATCTGGATCGATGATTAAAATATATTGAGCAAATAAGCTACCCATGGGAGCCATAATCATTGCTGAGATTACATAAGCTATAATTTTATAATTTGAAACATTGATACATAAACTTAATGCTGCTTGTGGGTCGTCTCTCACTGCTCTTAATCTGTAACCTAATTTTGATCTACTCAACAACCAAACCAAAAAGAAAGTAATTAAAAAAAATACTAAAAAAACATAATAATAAGGTGCTTTACTACTATGAAACTGTAATGCGAGCCAAGAGTCTTCTGGTGTCATGGTAACCCATAACCCTGATGCAGCTCCTACTAAGTCCCATCTTTGAAAAACTACTTGAAAACTTATTCCAATTAATAAAGTAGCAATTGCAAAGTAATGACCACTCAATCTAAGCATTGGTATACCAATTAAAACTGCAAAAATTGCTGAAACAAACATTCCAAAAAATATACTGATCCATGGAGTTATTCCGTACTCCATATAAAAAAATGAGGTAGCGTAAGCACCTATTCCAAAAAAAGCTCCGTGGCCTAAACTTATTTGACCAGAAAAACCTGCAATTACATTCCAAGATTGAGCCATAACTGCATGCATAAAAATCATAATGAATAAATGTAAATAAAAAGAATTCATCCCAAACAGTGGAAGCGCAAATAAGAGTATAATCAAACCAGCGATAATTGAGATAACTTTATTGTTTGTATTCCAAATTGGTTCTGATTTTGCAATTGCTAACTTACTATCCATTAATACCTACCAAACAAACCTTGTGGTTTATAAATTACAACTAATAAATAAATTACAAAAACATATAAAAGTTTAAATGATGGATCGATCAACAATCCTCCAAGAGATTCCACTAGCCCTATAATAATACCAGCATATAAACATCCTATGATACTTCCAAAACCTCCTAGTGCTACAGCAACGAATGCAAATAATGCAAAATTAATACCTACATCCGTAAAAATAAAAAAATAATTAGCCATCATTCCACCTGCAACACCCACACAACCAAGTCCAATCGCCCAACCTATTGCAAACATTTTATTAGATGGTATTCCTAAAATTTCTGCAGCGTGTCTATCTTGTGCTGTTGCTTGGAGAGCTAAACCAGTTTCAGTTTTTGTAACAAACCAATACAAACCAAAAAAAGCAACTAAACAAACAAGACTTGCATAAAGTTGGGGTTGACCAATAAATACAGATCCAATTTCAATACGTCCTTCAAGTAAAGGCTTATCAACGTTTCTAAAATCTGGTGTCCACAATAATTGAGCAATTGATCTAATAAAAATAGATAATCCAAAGGTTGCACAAATTTGGATAAGCATTTTTGCTTTTAAGATATATCGAATTAAAAAATAATGTGTGATGATCCCACAAAATGCCATCAGTAGTATTGTTATTGGTATTGAAAACAGTGGATCTAAACCAAACAAAGACCAAAGCCAAAATGATGAAAACATCGATAACATTAAATGCTCTCCATGAGCAAAGTTTACAATTTCCATTAATCCAAAAATTAAACTTAGGCCAGCTGCGATTAATGCATAAATCAGACCCATCATTAATCCAGTAACTATCGCTTGAAGAATAATTTCAGAAGTCATTTCAGTATTGTTTAATATATTTATAGGTAATTATATATTAAATAAATATATCTAAATTATAATAATTTTTATCTAGATTTTAAAAAGTAAATCATTGAATTGATTTCTCATATAGTATTAAAATGTTATTTTAAAAAATAAATACGAGGGGAAATAAATGAAAAAATTAGTTCTTACAGTATTCACTTTTTTATCATTAGTTTTTGCACCAGTGATGAGTTATGCAGAAGATGTTAAAATTGGAGTACTTTATCCACTAACCGGACCAGTGGCTCAGGTTGGTAAAGATGCTGTTGCAGCAGTTAAGACTGCTTTGGATATCATCAATAATAGTCACAATATTCCAGGTATGCCGCTTGCAAAAGATGCTGGATTAAAAGGTTTAGGTGGCGGTAAAATATCAATCGTTGTTGGAGATCATGGTGGAAAACCAGACATTGGTGTTGGTGAAACTGAGAAAATGTTAAATTCTGATAAAGTTCATGCAATGTTTGGAGCTTACTACTCATCAGTAACTGGTGCTGCTAGTCAAGTTTCTGAAAGAGCAGGAATACCTTGGGTAAATGGTGAATCTACTTCTCCAAAACTAACAACAAGAGGATTTAAATACTTCTTCAGAGTTACTCCACACGATGGTGAGTTTACTCAGCTTATGTTTGAATTCATGAACGACTTTAACAATAAGAATAGTAAAAAGTTAAAGACGCTAGGTATTATTCATGAAGATACATTGTGGGGTGCTGATAGTGGTGGAACGCAAAACAAAATGGCTAAAGACCAAGGCTACAAAGTTGTTGAAAAAATTAGCTACAAAGCAAAAACAACAACTCTAAGTTCTGAAGTACAAAGATTAAAAGCAAAAAACCCAGATGTGTTATTGCCTTCATCTTATACTGCTGATGCATATTTGTTTTTAAATACTGCAAAAGAACTTGATTATAATCCAAAACTTTTAGTTGCTCAAAATGCAGGGTATACAGATCCTAAATTCATAGACACAATGGGAAGCAAAGCAGAAGGTGTAATTACAAGATCACCTTTTAATACTGACTTAGCAAAAACTATTCCTATGATTGGAACTGTAAACGACTTGTTTAAAACACATTCTGGTGGAAGAGACTTATCAGATGTTCCTGCAAGAGCATTTACAGGTTTTATGGCTTTAGCAAATGCAATTAATAATGCAGGTTCAACAGATCCTGAAAAAATCAGACAAGCTCTAGTGAATCTAGATATGTCATCTGAGTCTTTAATCGTTCCTTATAGAGGAATTAAATTTGGTGCAGATGGTCAAAACGAGAAGACTAGAGGTATTTTAATGCAAGTGCAAAATGGAAAATACTGTACAGTATATCCGTTTGAATTAGCAGCTTGTAAGCTAAAATATCCTATGCCTACTTGGTCTGAAAGATAATCTAATTAAAATATAATTATTAAGGCGGTCAACTTATTTGACCGCCTTTTTTTATTCTTTTGATTGCAATCCTCTTAAATTAAAATAATAATTAGATATCTTGATTGAAGAGCTCATAATTCTAACGCAAATTATATTTATTACCATTATCTTAACTGCAGATAATGCTGTGATAGTTGGTTCTATTGCCTCAAATTTTGTTCCTAAAAATAGAAAACAAATAATCTTATGGGGTGTAATAGGAGCATTTGTTTTTAAAATCTTTTTTGCAATCTTTGCTACTTTTTTATTTGAATTTTATTTTATAAAAATTTTAGGCGGTTTGTTATTAGTATGGATAGTAAATGATTTAAGAAAAGATCTTGTTGATATTAAGAATGTTAAACCTTCAATTAAAAAAACAAAACAACCATCATATATAAATAGTATAGGTAAAGTGTTATTTGCTGATCTTATGATTAGTTTTGATAATGTAATAGGTGTTGTTGCTGCTGCACAAGGATTTTTTGGTTACATGATTTTTGGTCTTGTTTTATCTGTCGTTCTAACAGGTGCATTAGCAACTTACATGGCTAATTATATTCAAAAACATATATGGATTGCATACATCGGTTTAATATTCATTTTAATTGTTGGTCTACAATTAATTATAGGTGGATTGGTAGATCTTGAGATACTCAATATTAACGAAGAATTTAAAAAATACTTTTAATTAGTAAGAGTATTTTTTTGAAGGAAATTTTCTTGCTTTAACTTCAGACGAATATTTAGAAACAGCTTTTGATATTTCTTTCTTTATATTGCTATATTTCTTAACAAATCTTACTTTAATTGGGTTTAGTCCTATTAAATCATCAAATACTAGAATTTGACCATCACAATTATTAGACGCACCTATCCCAATTGTTGGAATGTTAATACTTTTAGTCACTTGTTTTGCTAACGAAGTTTCAATGCATTCCAGAACTATAGAAAAAGCTCCTGCCTCCTCTAGCAACTTTGCATCTCTAATAATGTTTTCTTTTTCACTTTTTTTCTTACCTTTAAATTTAAATGTTTTATCTGACTGAGGTAAAACTCCTATATGACCCATTACAGGTATATTATTTTTAACTAGAGTTTTTACATATTGTATAATTTTCTTTCCTCCCTCTAGTTTGACTCCATCACATTTAGTTTTTTTCATAATAAATTTTGCATTTTTCAATGCCTCTTTAGAATTTCGATAAGTATTATGAGGCATATCAACAATCATTAAACTTTTTTTAATACCCATACGAACACTCTTAGAGTGTTCAATCATAGTATTTAAAGTTACTTCTCTTGTAGATTTATAATTGTATAAAACTGAACCAAGCGAGTCTCCCACTAAAATTATATCGCAGAATTTATCTATGATCGAAGCAATATTTTTTGAGTAAGCAGTTAAACTAACAATCTTTGATTTGTTTTTTTTTTTGATTATGTCTAAAATTTTTTTTTTCATCGACTTACCAAGAGCCGGTATTTTCCATCGAAACCCAAGGCTCTTTAGGCTCTAAATTTCCCTCTTGAAGTATTTCAATTGAAATTTTGTCTGGAGATCTAACAAATGCCATATGACCATCTCTTGGTGGTCTGTTAATAACATATCCCATATCCATTAATCTTTGACAGGTTTCATAAATATTATCAACTCGATAAGCAAGATGGCCAAAATTTCGTGAACCTTCTCCAAGTTCATCACCATCCCAATTATATGTTAGTTCAATTTCTGCCTTTTCATCATTTGGAGCAGCGAGAA